>JBJKRK010000046.1:0-4775 GCA_046704705.1 Candidatus Limnocylindrales bacterium
GGCGAGGCCCTCGTCGATCGCCTCCTGCGTCACCGCCACCGCCTGGGTGCGGTTCCCCGTCTCGATCGCGCCTGTCAGCGCGGCCAGATCTGCCATCAGTGCCCTCCTTGTGCGCCGGTCATGCGGGCTCGTGCCGACCAGCGAGGAAGCCGGCGAGTGTGTCGGGTCCCGTGCCGGCGGTGAGGCTGGCCCACCAGCCGAGGCGGCCGCCCGGCGGCAGGGTGACCGCCCGCCCAGCGGCGATCGCCCCGCCGAGATCGTCGGCTGGGGCTGTCGTCGGCTCGAGCGCCGCCTGCCGGACGCCCGATGCCGGATCGGGCCAGGCACCGTGCGAGAGCCACACGCCCACGTAGGGCGCAAACGAGCTGTCCCACTCGAATCCCAGCCAGCTGGCATCGATCCCGACGACAGCTGCCCGGCCGTCTGCCACAGGTCCGGCGTACAGTTTCACGGCCTCGCGCGCATCCAGCCCCGGAATCGTATCGAGGCGGTACGCGCCGCGCGCGCTCGTCACGTCCGGCCAGGACACGCGGGACGCTTCACCCGGCTGGAGCAGTCCCTCCAGAGCGGGACCGACCGCAGAGGTCGCCAGGGCGTCGGTCACGCGCGGGAGGAGGAGTCGCGCGCCGGGCTCGAGCGCGAGCAGCGGGTGCATCGACCAGAGGAAGGGGAGCGACTCGGCCGCGCGGCTCTCGAGCGTGTACTCGACCCTCAGCGTGGGTCCATCGACGGCGAACGTCCGACGGAAGACGTAGCGCCGATCCCCGTCATCGGCCCAGGCGTGCTCGAGCGCGACGGAGACCCGACCTCCCGTCAATTCCGAGGCGAGGTGGCGCCCCCAGACGTCGCCGTGGTCGCGCAGTGCCCTGCCCGCCGCCAGTGGATCCGCGGCGGGTGAGACGGTGGGCAGGCATTCATCCCACCCCGTCGCCTCGTCCGGTCCGAACGTCGCGCCGTGCCCGGCCGACGGCATGTCGGGTGGGATGCCTGGCAGCAGCCAGTCGCGGCCGGCGGTCCGGTCCACGAACGAGGTGACCCGACCGCCGAAGGCGGGACAGACGACGACGCGCAACCGATCGCCCTGCAGCTCGATCGCGTCGAGCCGCCCGTACCCGACCGGTCGAACGGCGGTCACGCCCGGCACCGCCGCTCCCCGGTCACCCGACCGCCGTCGCGCGAGTTCGCGCTCGCTCGCCGCGCGCCGCGCGCCACTGCGCGACCGCCACGGCCACGATCAGGAGCAGGCCGGTGGCCACATCCTGCCAGAACGTCTGGATGCCCAGGAGGTTCATCCCGTTGGAGAGCACGCCCAGGATCAGCACGGCGAGCATCGACCCGACCATGGTTCCCTTGCCCCCGGTGGTGGCCGCACCACCCAGGAACACGGCGGTGATCGCCTGCAGCTCCATTCCCTGCCCGTTGAGGGGGTTGCCCGATGTGGTCCGCGCTGTCATCAGGACGCCCGCGAGCCCCGCGACGAGACCGGAGAACGCGTACATGCTGATCTTCACGCGCGTGAGGTTGATGCCGGCGAGTCGCGCGGCCGTCGCGTTGCCGCCGATCGCGTAGATGGACCGCCCGAAGTCGGTGTACTTCAGGAGGACATGGCCCACGGCGCCAACCAGGATCAGGATCAGCAGGATGACCGGGATCCCTTCGGTGAACCCGGGGGAGCGAAGCAGCCGGCCAGCGCCGAGCCAGGCGAAGTCGGGCTCGGTGGGGACGGGCACCGGGTACCCGTTGGGAGCGATGAGGAACGCGACACCGCGGAAACCCGCATACGTGCCCAGGGTTGCGATGATCGGGTTGACCCGCAGCTTGGTGATGATGAGCCCGTTGACCACGCCTGCGCACAACCCCGCGAACATGCCGCTCACGAGCCCGAGCTGCATGCTGTTCGTCGAGGTGACCATGAGCGCCGAGACGACCGAGGCGATGCCCCCCATCGAGCCCACCGAGATGTCGAGCCCGCCCGCCACGATGACGATCGTCTCGCCGACGGCGATCACGCCCAGGACGGCGATGTTCTGGCCCAGCGAGTTCAGGAGGTTCTGGGGCAGAAGGAAGTACTTCGACTGGGAGACGATGATGGCGACCAGGACCGCGAGCACGATGACCAGCGACAGGTTCTCGGCGCCAACGAACCCCACGATTCTGCGCACCCACTCGCCGGCACTGCGGGTGGCGGGGAGGGGATGCTCGACCTGGCCGAGCTCGGCGTCGTTCATGCGGGCAATCCTTCTACTGGGGCTTGCGGAGATGACGGGCCAGCCGTCGTCGTGGCGCTGGCGCTGATGGCGAGCGAGAGGATCTTCTCCTCGGTGGCGCCCGGCCCCGGGAGCTCCCCACTGATGCGTCCGTTGCGCATGACGTAGATGCGGTCGGACAGGCTGAGGATCTCGGGCAGCTCGGACGAGATGAAGAGGATGCCCAGGCCCTCGTTGGCGAGCTCGTCGATGAGCCGGTAGATCTCGGCTTTCGCTCCCACGTCGATCCCGCGCGTCGGCTCATCAAGGATGAGGACCTTCGGGTGGGCAGCCAGCCAGCGGGCCAGCACGACCTTCTGCTGGTTCCCGCCGGAGAGCTTGCCGACCTCCTGGTCGAGGCTCGGCGTCCGGATGCGCAGGCGCTCGGAGTACTCGCTCACGACCCGCCGCTCGGCCATGCGCTGCACGAAATGGAAGCGGCTGAGGCGGCGCAGGATGGCCAGCGAGACGTTCTCCGCGACGCTCCGGGCGAGGACCAGCCCTTCGCGCTTGCGATCCTCCGGCGCGAAGCCGATGCCCTCGCGCACCGCGTCGTCGGGGCTGTGGATGTTGACGGGATGGCCATCCACGAACACCCGACCGGCGTCCTTTGGCAACTCCCCGAAGATCACCTTCGCGAGCTCCGTGCGGCCCGCGCCGATCAGGCCGGCAAGCCCCACGACCTCGCCCGCCCGGATCTCGATGGTCACGTCGCGGTGCCAGTTGCTCTGGATGTCTTCGGCCCGGAGCACGACGCGCTCCTCGGCCGCCCGTCGTCGCTTGGTCACGTCAGACCATTCGCGGCCGACCATCAGGCGGATGATCTCGGCCTCGGTCAGCTCGCCCGCAGGCCGCACGGCGACCATGTGCCCATCCCGCATCACGGCGACGCGATCGGCCAGCCTGAGGATCTCGTTGATGCGGTGCGACACGTAGATGACCGCGACGCCCTCGGACCGCAGGCGGCGCACGAGCGAGAACAGTCGGTCGACCTCCTCATCCGTCAACGAGGAGGTGGGCTCGTCCAGGGCGAGCAGGCGCACGCCGGACTTCAGCGCCCGCATGATCTCCACCAGCTGGCGCTGCGCCGAGGAGAGTTCCTCGCCGAGCGTGTTCGGGTGCAGCACGGACTCGAATCCGAACTGCGCGAGCTCCGTACGGACCCGTTCGTTCAGCGCCCGCCGATCGACGAGGCCACGTCTGAGAGGCAGCTCGCCGACGTAGATGTTCTCCGCCACGTCGACACCCGGGATGATCTCGGGCTCCTGGTAGATCACGCGCACCCCGGCCCGGTGCGCCTCGAGCGGCGAGGAGAAACGCACCGTGCGCTGATCGAGGACCACCGATCCCTCGTCGGGCTGGTAGTCGCCGTTGAGGATCTTCAGCAGGGTCGACTTGCCCGCGCCGTTCTCGCCGAGCAGGGCCAGAATCTCACCGGCGCGCACGTCGAGCGACACGTCGCTGAGCGCCTGCACGTTGGGGAAGGCCTTGCTGATCCCCTGGACCTCGAGCGTGGGGTGTGCGATCTCGCCCGGAGGCGGAGCTGGCGGCTGAAGTTGCCCGGTGGTCATCGGCTGCTGCACCTGCTGGGAACCGCGGCGGCTGGGCGTCGGAGGGACGCCCAGCCGCCCAAAGGGTACGCGCCTACTTGAAGCAGGCGGGTGCGTCACCCGGTCGCATCACCGTGGAGTAGTCCTGCGGCGTCACGATCGTGGTCTTGGCGAACGTGTTCAGCGGCAGGGGCTGGCCCTTCTCCACATGGTTCCAGAGCTCATCGGCAGCGGCGGTGCCCACATCGGCACCCGAGATGTACAGGGCTGCCTTGAAGCCCGATGCCTGGTTGGCATGCCACGGCACGCACGCGAGGTACGCGCCCAGGCCGACCGCGATGATGTTCGCGGGCTGCGCCCCGGCGGTCGACAGGGCGTTCAGCACGCCCAGCACGCCCTCGTCGTTGCAGCCGAAGACGATCCAGTTCGTGACATCCGGATGCGCCGTGATGATCGGGCCCGCGGCGCTCTGCGCGGCCGGCGTGGTGCCGTCATACGGAACCGGGTAGACGTTCGCGGCCGGCACCCCGGCCGCCTCGATCTGCGCCTTCTCGGCGTTCGTGCGGTCGTTGCAGACGGAGAGCGTCTGGACCTCGACGGACAGCACGCCGACCTTCTTCGACGAGTCCTTCAGCCAGCCCGCCTGATCGAGGAGCTGTCCGGCCTCGGTGCCGACCTTGTTGCCCATGTCGGTGCCGCTGAACCCATCGAAGGGAAGCTGGTTCCCGGCGGAGTCCTTGACCACGTCGTCGGTGATCACGAGCGCCACGCCGGCGTTCTTGGCCGTTGTGGCGATCGAAGGCCCGATGCGCTGATCGGGGACGGTGATGGCGATGCCCTTCGCGCCTGACGAGATGGCGTCATTCACCTCGTTGATCGCGAGGTTGGCGTCGAGCTTCGCGTTGTACAGCTTGGCCTGGCCGCCAAGCTTCTCGATCTCGGCCTTGAAGGCCTGCTGCAGGGTGATGAAGTACTGCTG
>JBJKRK010000047.1:0-7314 GCA_046704705.1 Candidatus Limnocylindrales bacterium
TGAGTTTGTCCTGCTTCAGCAGCACGTCGTCCCGGACGCCGATCTTCCCGATGTCATGGAGCAATCCGCCCCACTCCAGCGCCTCCAGTTCCTCCTGGCTGCAGCGCATGACCCGCCCGATGTCGACTGCGATCGCCTGCACGTTCTCGCTGTGCTTCGCCGTGAACGGATCCCGCGCGTCCACCGCCGACGCCAGCGCCCGCACCGTCTGCGTGAACATGTCCCGAATCTCGACGGCCCACTGATACGCGCTCCTAGTCGTGTACAGCGGCAATGCGAAGATCACCGCGCCCCACCAGGCGACCTGCCAGATCGCGGCGATGAGCCAGGCGAGGGGAGCCATGCCAAGCAGGTTGCCGCCGACGAGGCGGATATCCCCCACGAGCACTGACAAGGCTGACTGGTTGTTCCGAGCAGCGACCACCAGGGACGACAAGCTCACGTTGATCGCGAAGTAGACCGCGCCGGCGAGAGTCACGGCAGCCAACGACCAAAGCTCGGGATGGAAGTCTGGCCCCGCGATAGCCTGGTAGGCAACTCCGGCCGCGATCGCGGGAATCACCAAGACGGCATGGTTGTATAGGGCCCCGTACCAAGGGATCTGTCCGCGGACCTCACGAGCCTCCGTCGTGCCGACTGCCGCAACGACGGCTGCTGCAGCGGGTCCCCCCAGCGTGGCGGTGACGAGGATTGGGGCGATTGAGACGCTTACCATCGTGCCGCGCGGCATGCGCACAGGCACCGCAGAGGCAACGAGCGTCAGGAAGGTCCAATACACCAAGCTGCCGACGCCCCCGAATCCTGGCGCGAGCGGCCAGAACCAGATGACGCCGGCAAGCATGAAGACGGCCGTCAGGATGACGGCCGTCACTAGTAGGGCTAAGGACCTCGACAAAGGCGGCACTCTGGGTACGGTACCGATCAGCACGAGGCTAGAGTCTGGTACGACACGTCGCACCAGTCAATTGGTACCCCTCCAGCAGTACCTCAAAACGGTCGGACGCCTGCCCCACCGCCCAGCACGATCGCCAGTAGCGCGAGAATACCCGCGGCTTGTGCGACGAACCTAACCTTCATCTCGGACTTCCTAATCTGATTCGACGATTCCAGCTACCAAGGCTTGACGGACATCTCGACACTCCACGCTCGTGGTGGTGCGGCTTCCGTGAAGACACGAAAACCGACCGGACGTTTACCGTCGGTCGGTTGCACTACTCGCTCGGCCTCACCCTAAGTGCCCATTTCAGGCGAGGCTTCAGCGCGCCCGAGCGTCTCTGCCGCTCCTAGTACTTCAGTACTACGGAGGTGCCGGGACTATAGGCGGCGGCGAAAACGAGTGTCAATACGCAGGATTACCTAGTGGGGCGGCCATGATCCCATCGAGCGTCGGCGGCTCGACGCCGTACTCACCCCGCTGGACCGCCGCGTAGTGCGCGTACTGTTCCGCCGCGGCCGACCTTGCTCCGAGGGTGCCATACAGCCAAATGAGGCTCCGCTCGAAGCGTTCCGCCGCCGGGTCAATAGCCAAGACCCGCAGCGCCACATCAATCGCCTCCTGGAGCCGGCCTTGGGCCACCAGCCCACGTCCGATGGTCTCGGCGAGGTGGAGGTACAGCGCATGAAGCGTTTCTCTCCATCCAATGGCCCAGTCATCGTATTCGAACTCTGGCGCAAACCGCCCTGCGTACAGGCCGACGATCGATTGCGCCTCCTGCACGCTTGGTGCTTCGCTGGCCAACGCGCGTGATGCCCTCTCGTAGAAAGTTGAGCTGCGCACGTCTGTGAGCTGACGGTCGAGCCAGAGCAACTCCCCCTCGAACCTGATGTAGTGGGCAGAGCAGTCGTCGTCGAATGCTGGGTCGATGTCCCGCCTGAGGAAATACAGTGTTTGATTGAGGCTGTTCAACGCCGAGGTCGGATCCAGGTCTGGCCACAACGCCTCTATCACTTGGTCCCTCGTTGCCATCAGCCCGGGGCGCGTGAGGACGAAGCACAAGGTGGCGGCAGCCTTTCGCCGAAGATTCGACAGATCGACGTTCCGCGAACCGACGGAGAAACTCGTGCGGCCCAGATCCGCTATGCGCAGTCGCGGGCTGCGGCGATGCACGAGATCTCGTCCCAGGTCGGCGCCTTTCAGATCCTTCCGATGCTTCTTGGTGAGGGCCCGCAAAGGGCGGACATCTTCAAGGTCGCCGAACTCGTCCAACAGCCGTGCCGCGGCATAGACGCGCGGTCCTGGTTCTTGTTGCAGCACCCGCCGGAGAAGTGGAAGCCACCGATCTGTCCGCGAGGAGATGGACTCCCTGAGACGAGGGGGAGCCGGCTGAAGGAGCTCCACTCGGCAAACGACGGCCTCCGCATTGCTGAGCAGTGTTGCCTCGGTCGCGCCCGCCACGGCCTCCAACGCAGCTGCCTGCTCGCCGCTTGCCAGGCCCGCGATCAGCCGGAATCGTTGCAGGAACAGCCAGGATTGCTGCTCCACAGACAGGCTCTCCCCGGCCCTGATCCAGGCACGGGCCGCCACGGTGTCTTCTTGGGCGAGATCGACGATTGCTCTCAACTGGATCCATGTCAGCCACGCGGCAGGCACGGGAGCGGGCCACAGCTCATACGAGGCACCGAGTTGCGCGGCAGCTTCCTCGAGTCGACCTTCTGCGAGATCCAATCGCGCTTGCGCCACCATCGCGGCGAAAAGGCTCTGCGGCGTGCTGGCCCGAGGCGCCGCCGACGCGCGCGCCACTAGATCATGAGCGCGCTGCCGGTCCCCCATGACGGCGAGGAGCGCCGCTGCCTGGAAGTACTCTTCGGAGCAGCCCGCCGGCTCTTCCGCGAGCGCCTCATCGACTCTGCGGCCAGCTTCGTCGAACGTCCCAAGCTCGAAGAGCGACTGGGCCACACCCACCAGCACCGAACATCCCTCGTTCGTCGGGCCCGGAACAGCATTCAGCCTCTCAAGGGCCTGCTCGCCGGTGGCAACAGCTCGACTGAACTGACCCAGTGCAAGCTGCACGTAAAGCAGGTTGTGCCATGCGATGGCGGCGAAGAATAGCTGACCTGCCGCCTCGAACATCTTCCCTGCTTCTTCAAGCGCGACCGCGGCGGGGCCGAGCAGCCCGCGAGTTGTCGTTTGGGCCGTAAGAAACGTGCAGCGGGCGATGGTGCGGTACTCACTGGGCACCTGGGGATCTGCTTGAACTTGGGCAGCGAGCTCGGACACATCCGTCAGTCGTCCGACGGACAGGAGCGCGTGGATCCGCGCCTGCGCTACGAGCCCACGCTCGGGGCCGCTGAGGGCGGTGAGGTCGAACTGGTCGAGGCGATCGAGGGCCTGCTCGACGCGACCGCCGTACACGTCGTCGCGCGCCATGATCACGGCGATCCGGGGGTCGCTCTCCGAGACTTCGAGCGCGCGCACGAGGGCGGCCGCCTCTCCCCACTGGCCGCTGCCCAGGGTGCGGTCGGCGTTGCTCGAGAGCACCCGTCCGGCCTCGGCGCGTTCGTCGGCTTCGAGGAAATGGTGGCACGCGACGAGCCAGTCGCTGTGCTCCGCGACGCGGGCGACGCGCAAGTGCATCGCGCGCAGCGCGCCAGGCGATACCTGATGCTGGAGGCGACGGCGCAGCAGGTCGCGAAGCAGCGGGTGGTATCGCTGGGACGTCTCGACCGCCGATCGTCGCGTCAGCAGCCCGACGTCATAGGCCTCCCGCATGAGGGCCGCCAGGTCTGCCGTCGCGGGCGCATCCGACTCGCCGGCGAAGATCGCCGCGGCCAGATCCTGTGTGACGTTCTCCAGGATCGAGGTCAGCACCACGAAGCGCTGCAGCGGCGCGGCGAGGGCGTCCACGACTTCCTGCGCCAGGTAGTCGTAGATGGGACCCTCCGCGCCAGACATGGCCCGGATCACGGCGCGCGCCTCTCCGGGCGTGCGGCCCCTGATCGTCGAGCTGACGAGCTGGAGGCTGGCTGCCCACCCCTCGGTGCGTCGATCGATCTCGGCCAGCATGTCCGGGTCGATCGACTGGCGGTAGGCGTCCCGGAACAGCCGAGCGATCTCATCCGGCGAGAAGCGCAGATCGCCGGTGGTCAGCTCGCCGACTTCGCCCTGTGCGACGAGGCGACCGATCGACAGCCGCGGCCGTCGTCGCGTGAGAAGGACCAGGCCGAATGTGTCCGGAGCAGATCGAAGCAGCGTGGCAACGATCGTCCGGATCTCGGCAACCTCGTCGACCAGGTGGTAGTCGTCCAGGATCAGCGCCGTCGGCTGACCGTCGAAGGCGGTCAGATCGTCGATCAGCGCGGCAAGCGCCTGCTCCCATGGCTCGCCGCTGGTGAGCGAGGCCTCCACCGCAGCGACGGTCTGGGCGCCGAAGTCGGGGGCGAACTCACGGGCCGCGGTGACAACATAGGCCAGGAAGCTCAGCGGATCGGCGTCGGCGGCATCGAGCTTGTACCAGAGGCAACGGACGGTGGTCCGGCGGCAGAAGTCCGCGATCAGCGTGGTCTTGCCATACCCGGTGTCCGCAACAACCGTGATGAGGCGACGGTCGATGTGCGCGTCGAGCCAATCGAGCAGGCGTTCGCGTGCGAGCGTGGTCTCACGGACCGGTGCCGGCGTGACCTTGACCCGAGAGATGGGCAGCACGCGCACGTTGACGTCACTCCGCCGCGCGAGCGGCAGGTCCGGTGGAAGGTACGGGGGCAGGTCCGGCGTGCGCACGGTGATCGAACTCGCCGAGAGCTGGCGCAGGGCAATCGGGCGGCTCTCCAGAGGTAGCTGCGCCAGGCACGCCGTCGAGCCTTTCGCATACGCCTGGCCCGTGTCAACCGCCATGTTTCCCTGCCGCATGGCGGTTCAGTGTGGATTTGGGCGCTCAGCTGCCGCTTAGCTGCCCCGGGGCCGCCGACGGCCGCCGCGCGGGATCGACCGCGGGACGAGCCCGCAGCCGGATGGAACGCCGACGGAAGAGCCAGGAGGGTGGCAGGGCGGGCCGGCGCGAACACAGACCGCATGGGGGCGCGGGCGGAGTCTGCCGGAGTGCGGGCGGAACTGGCCGGAGCATCGACGGAGTCTGCCGGAGTGCCGGACGCAACTGGCCGAAGCATCGACGAAGCCGGCCCCGTGGACCGGCCCCGTCGGATCTGTGAGACTTCAGCGTGCAGGCGGCGTGTATCTCCGCCGTCACGCCCCCCTCAGGCGGTCGCGCTGTCGAGAGAGCGGACCTGGTCGAAGCAGGTGCTGCAGTACACCGGACGATCGTTGCGCGGAGCGAACGGCACGAGCGCCTGTCCGCCACACCGCGCGCATACAGCGGCGTGGTACTCGCGCGGGCCGCCCGCGGCGCGCGTCTGCCTGGCCGCCTGGCGGCAGCTCGGGCAGCGCTGCGGGTCGTGCTGCAGTCCCTTCCCGGCGAAAAACGCCTGCTCGCCAGACGAGAAGACGAACGCCTCCCCGCAGTCGCGGCAGGTCAGTGTGCGATCGCGATACACCCTTGTGGCTGGACCTCCTCCACAGCGCGTTTGGGTAGCCGGTCGCCCCGCAGGGGCGGCGCGACCGAGCGGGGGAGGCGATCCACGGGAAACGCCGGAACCGGATCGGCAGTGCTCCGACCAAGCGGAACTACCGCGCGACTATACGCGGAAAGTCAAGAAGTAATCAATGCGCTTTTTGCGCGCCAATACGTCAAAAACAGCGGAATTCGTTGCGGGGCACGCTCACCTGGCCGCGATCAGGCGTATTCCTCGACGAACCGGTCGCTCTCGGCCAGCGACAGGAAGCGCGTCTGGCTCTTCTTGAACCAGAGCTTCAGATCACCTGTCGGGCCATTGCGGTGCTTGGCCAGCTTGAGGTTGATGATCTCGCCGTCGAGATCCGCGTCATCGGCCGGTCGATCCTTCTCCCGCCACAGGAAGAGCACCAGGTCCGAGTCCTGCTCGATGCTGCCGCTCTCCCGCAGGTCGGAGAGGCGTGGCTCGCGCGACTCGCGCATCTCGGCCTGACGGGAGAGCTGGGACAGCGCCACGACCGGCACTTCCAGCTCCCGAGCGAGCGCCTTCAGGCCGCGCGAGATCTCGGAGACCTCCTGCACCCGGTTGGCGTCCCGCGAGACCGTGCTCGCCTGCATGAGCTGCAGGTAGTCGACGATCACCATGTCGAGGCCCGCCTCGGCCTGCAGCCGCCGCGCCTACGTGCGCAGCTCCATGGTGCTGATGTTCGGCGTGTCGTCGATGTAGATGCTCGCTTCTGCGAGCTCGTTCATGGCGGGAGCGAGCCGGGTGAAATCCATCTCCTCGAGGAAGCCCGTGCGCAGGCGCTGCGAGTCGATGGCGGCCCGGGAACTCAGCAGGCGGAGCACCAGCTGATCCTTGCTCATCTCGAGGCTGAAGATCCCCACCGTCTTGCCGCGTTGCACAGCGGCGTGCTCGGCGATGTTGAGGGCCAGGCTCGTCTTGCCGATGCTGGGCCGCGCGGCGACCACGACCAGATCGGACTTCTGCAGCCCGGTGGTGAGCGCATCGAGCTCCTTGAAGCCGGTGGGCACGCCGACGATCTCACCGCGGTGCTGGTGCAGGTAGTCGAGCCGGTCGTACGCGCTGTGCAGCAGCTGCTTGAGGACCGTGAAGCCGCTGCCGATCCGGCGCTGGCTGACCGCGAAAAGCTCCGCCTCCGCCTGATCCACGGCCTCCGCCACGTCGGGATGCTCCTCGTACCCGATCGCCGCGATCCGGCCGGCAGCGCCGATGAGATTGCGCAGGACAGCCTTCCGCTCGACGAGGCGCGCGTAGTGCACCGCGTTCACGGCCGTGGGCGTGAGGTTGATCAGGCTCGTGAGGTAGGCCGACCCACCGACGGCCTCGAGCAGACCCTTGCGCTCCAGGGCCTCGGAGACCGTGACGATGTCGACGGGCTCGCGGCGGTCGTACAGCTCGAGGATCGCGGCGAACACGTCGCCGTGCTGACTGCGGTAGAAATCAGCCGGCCGGAGGAACTCGGCGACCTCGACCACGGCGTCCTTATCGATGAGGAGGGCGCCGAGGACCGACTGCTCGGCCTCGATGGACTGCGGCGGGAGGCGATCGATGGACACGCTGACTCCGGACGATCCTGGTGTGCAAGTACTGCTGGGCGCTGGCGGCACCCACTGCCGCGGACGGTCCGCTCACATGGTCTGCCGCTCACATGGTCTGCCACCCCGGGCGCGCGGGCTAGCCGGTTATCGACGAAGTGACGTCAACACCTTCGAGCGCTCGTGTGGACGGGTGCGGGCGAGCTGTGGACGGGGTGTGGAAGACGGTCCCGGTGTCGCCGATACGCCG
>JBJKRK010000048.1:0-22838 GCA_046704705.1 Candidatus Limnocylindrales bacterium
TTCACCCTCCAGCTCTCGGATGGGTCGGCCTCGCCGTCACCGCAGCGTCCGTCGCCGACGACACGTAGCAACCGTGGCCGAAGAGTACATCCTTCATGCCCTGCGGACCACCATGTGGCACTTCTCGGGGCCGGCGCGAGAGCCACCGTCCGCGTTCGGGGTGAGCGGCGACAGCACTTTCGTGCCATAGTGCAGGGCCAGAGCGTGCGGTGACGTGCCCGCAAAGGAGGGCGCGGGATCCCGTCGGGCAGCGTGCCCGGGATGGGTCGACCGCTGCCGATGCGTCGCGATCTGCGCGGCGCCACGGACATGCGAGGCGAGGTGATTCATGGGTGTGAGCGTCGCGCCGGGTTCGATGACGGGCGAGGAGATGGTGCGGCTGTCGCGCCAGTACACGCTCTTCGAGTGGTCCGCGCAGAGCGCGGTGGACCCGATCCCGGTCGAATCCGCGAAGGGTGTCTACTTCTACTCGCCGGACGGCACCCGCTACCTCGACTTCAACAGCCAGCTCATGAGCGTGAACATCGGCCACGGCGACCCACGGGTCGTCGGCGCGATCACCGCCCAGGCCGAGAAGCTCTGCTACGCGAACCCCTTCATGGCGACCGAGCCACGGGCGCGCCTGGGCCAGAAGCTGGCGGGGCTCCTGCCCGGCGACCTGGACAAGGTGTTCTTCACCAACGGCGGCGCAGAGGCGAACGAGAACGCGATCAAGCTCGCGCGCCTGTACACGGGCCGCCACAAGATCCTCGTGCGCTACCGCAGCTACCACGGCGCCACCGCCGGTGCGATGATGCTGACCGGCGATCCGCGCCGCTGGGCGAACGAGCCGGGCATTCCCGGCGTGGTGCGCTTCCCCGACACGCACAAGTGGGCGAAGAAGGACCCCGAGCCCGTGGATGAGAGCCTCCAGGGCCTCGAGGACGTCATCATGTACGAGGGGCCCAAGACGATCGCCGCCGTCATGATCGAGACGGTCGTCGGCACCAACGGCATCCTGATCCCCCCCGACGGCTACCTGCAGGGCGTGCGCGAGATCTGCGACCGGCACGGCATCCTGCTCGTTGCCGACGAGGTGATGGCCGGCTTCGGTCGCACCGGGGAGTGGTTCGCCGTCAACCACTGGAACGTCGTACCCGACATCCTGACGATGGCCAAGGGCCTCACCTCGAGCTACCTGCCGCTCGGCGCGGTCGGCATGCGCCGGCAGATCGCCGAGCACTTCGAGAAGAACGTCTTCTACGGCGGCCTGACCTACAACAGCCATCCGCTCGGCTGCGCCGCCGCGCTCGCCACGATCGGCGTATACGAAGAGGACGGCCTGATCGAGCGGGCACGCCGCATGGGTGAGGTGATGCGCCGGCACCACCAGGCGCTGTACGAGAAGCACCCCTCGGTGGGCGCGGTGCGGAACATCGGTCTGTTCGGGATCATCGAGCTCGTGCGCAGCCGCGACCCGTACGTGCCGCTCGCTCCCTACAACGGCAGCAGCCCGGAGATGGCCGCGGTGGCAAAGTCGCTCCGCGAGCAGGGCCTGTACACGTTCGTGCGCTGGAACGCGATCTCGACCAACCCGCCGCTGACGATCACCGAGGACGAGCTGGCCGAGGGTTTCGCCATCGTCGACCGGGCGCTCGACGCGGCGGACGAGGCCGTGCGGGCGTGACCTCGCGGCGCGGCTGGCCTGATCCCGTGGAGTAGCGGGCCGGCCTGCGGCAGGGAACGGGCCGCGGCAGGGAACGGGCCGCGGCAGGGAACCGGATCGCGAAGCGCCGGCGCGGAGAGCAAACCGCCGGCGCGGAGAGCAAAGCGCCGGCGCGGAGAGCGAAGCGCCGGCAGGGAACCGGATAGGAAGAGCCGGCGCGGGTTGCCTCGCGCCGGCTCCTGCTTTCTCTCTCGCTCTGGCCGCCACGGGCCCGAACCGACGGTCAGCTACGACCGCCCCGATCGACCCCGCGAGCGCCGTCGCGCATTTCGCGGGTCAGCGCGTCAGCCCTTGTGGACGTGCGTGCTGATCGACCAGAACGTGTTGGAGTGGTACGCACCGGGCGTCGCCACGTTCGCGCTGGTCCAGACGCCGTACCAGTCGTCGAACAGGGTGTTGCCTGCGATCGTCTCCTGCATGGGGGTGGCGGCCGACCAGATCACGATGGCAGCCGTCGGCTTGACCTGGGCGTCGGGATCGCCGCCCACATTGTTCCGACCGATGACGTTGTCGAGCACCTTGTTCCCGCCGATGAAGGCGCCCGGCGCGTGGCTGTGCATCGTCACGCCGGCCAGGTCGTTGCCCATGATGTAGTTGCTCTTGATGGTGTTGTCGTACGAGGCCGAGCCGGGGAACGGGGCCGCGACCAGCACGCCCGCACCCTCACCCTTCAGGCCGTTGTCCAGGATGACGTTGTTGCGGACCATGTTGTCGTAGACGCCGCCGAAGGTCGGCATCATCTTGCCGGTCTGCGGGTCCATGGCCAGGTTGTGGCCGGGCATCGTGATGCCGCAGTCGTACGCGTTGTCGGTCACGGTGTTGCCGGCAATCAGGTTGCCGTAGGTGGGACCGAACTCGTCGGTGAGGAGGATGCCGCCCAGGTTGCCGGTGACGGTGTTCAGGAGGACCTGCGAGTCAGCCACGCTCCAGAGGTGGATGCCCTCGCCGCAGTCGCCGGGCACCTGGCCGGACGGCTTGCACTCGGCATACGACGTCGTGCCCGCGTTCGCCGGGAGCCCGCCCTGGTTGTTGTTCATGACGACGTTGTGCTTGATCACGACGTGCGTGATCGGCGTGCCGGTGTAGAACTGGTTGCCCTGGATCATCGGGCCCTTCACCGGGTTCGGCTGCTGGGCCAGGATGCCCTCGCCGGTGGCGTTCTCCACGGTGAAGCCCATCACGGTGACGTTCGAGGCCGTGATCCTGATGCCGACGTCCTGACCGGTCGCATCGACCGTGGCGCCCTGCCCGGTCAGGACGAGCGACTTCGCGACCGCCACGCTCTCCTTGTATGTGCCGGAGCATACGACCACCGTGTCGCCGGCCGCGGCGGCGCTCACCGCGTCGTTGATCGTCGTGTATGCCGCTGAGTCACACGAGGTGTCCGCCGCGCCGGACGTGCCCGTGGGCGAGACGTACAGCGTGCTGCCTGCCGCGGCGACCCCGCCGGCACCGGCCAGGCTTGCGGCCACGAGCAGTGCGGACGTGGCGGCCACCCCCCCAAGACGCGCGAATCGAGCTGAGGACAAGGGCCTCTCCTTTCGAGAGCGACACGCCGAACCGGGCGCTGCTGGGGTGCTGCGCCGGCCTCGGGCATGGCGTGTTGGCGGGTCGGGCTCACCAGTGGCTCAGCGCGCTCCAGGTGACCGGAGCAGGGACGCGCGCTTCACAGCCTCTCGCCGATTCGCACGTTGTTATGGCGGGTAGCAACCGGCATGTCAAGTAGATTCTCGCGGGCCTGCTCCCGCGGGTCTGCAGGCGGATCGTGCGGGCGAGCGCGATATCCGGATCGGACGCTAGCGCTCCAGTCCGTCCCGCAGGCCGCTCAGTTCCGTCTCCCTGTTCCCCGGGGGGAGTGGGGGATCCACGCGCACGAACGTCTCGGTCCCCAGCCAGCGCTCGAGCAGCTCGCGGGGCGCGTCACCCCAGGAGCCGTCGCGCATCTGGCTTGCGTGGGCGGCGAGGGCGGCCAGCTTGCGATCGAGGAACGGGCGAACGTCGACGATCGTGGTGATCTCCTCGTCGGGGCGGGCCATCTCGACGAAGCGCCGTTGCTGGAGGCGCTCGTCCTCGGTGGGCTCGCGCGGCGGGGTGCCGCGCAGGGCAGCCTGGGCCTCCTCGATGCGGCGCATCTCCTCGATGCCCGAGCGGGGAATCGCCTGGTGGTAGAGGAAGCGCGGTCCGCCCGGGGTGCCGGCGGTGCGGCGGTAGGCCTCGGTCGCGCGCGCCGAGATTGCGACGTGGTCGGGATGGCCGTAGATGCCGCCCGGGTCGAAGGTCAGCACGACGGTGGGCTTCACTTCTCGGACGATCGAGACGAGCCGGGTCACGACCTCCTCCGGGTCGACATCGGCGAAGGCGTCCGGCCGGCGCTCCCAGTTCTCCATGCCCGAGTCGTTGTAGTCGAGGAAGATCGGCTCGCCGACGCCCAGCGCCGACATCGCGCTGCGAAGCTCACGGTGCCGAACCTCCGGGTCCATCTCGTGCGCATCGTCGGGCCCGCCCAGGTCGCCGTTCGTGGCGCACACCACGGTTACCGGCACGCCGGCAGCCGCCGCCATCGCCAGCACCCCGGCGGCGCCGAACGATTCGTCGTCAGGATGCGCGAAGATCGCGAGGAGGCCCCGGGCGGTGGCGCCGCCCGGCGGGGACGCGGTGGTGTCGGGCATGCGCCGAGTATCGCACGCGGACGGTGAGCTGGCACCGCTGCGTGGGGCGGGCCCATGAGCCCGGACGATCGGCGACGGCTGGGTCCCGGCCGACCGTTCCTGGGCGGGCTGGGCGTCCGGACGATCGGCGGTGGGATGGACCGCCGTCCGGCCTTGAGCCCTCCTTGAGGCTCGGTCGCGCCGCAGGGCCCGTCCGCCTCTTGGCGTCGGGCGCGAGTCTCTTGGGGTGATCGGAAGCGGACAGGCGCCCATGCACGGGCGCCACGAACCTGTGGTGATCCTGCTCGTCGAGGACGATGGCATCTTCCGTGGGCTCCTGGCGCGCGCGCTCGAACTGCACGGGTACGAGGTCCGGCAGGTTGCTTCCGGCGAGGAGGCGACGCGGGCGGTGGCTCTGGGTCTCCGCCCCGACCTCGTCCTGCTCGACGTGAATCTTCCCGGCGCGACGGGGTGGGGTCTCCTTCGCGGCACGTGGCTGGCCGACGCAGGCTTTCCGTCCGTCATCGTGGTGAGCGGGACGGTGCTGCAGCAGGGGAGGCTCGAGGAGTTCCACATCACGGGGTACCTCCCCAAGCCGTTCGCGCTCGAGACGCTCCTCGAGACCGTGGAGCGGGCACTCCTCGACGCGCGGCGGGTCGGCACGATCGCGTGACCGACCTGCAGGTCCTCCTCGTCGGGATCGGGTGCGCCCTCGCGTTCGCCGGCTACTTCATGCTCGTCGACCACGTCCACCGATGAACTCGCTCGACCTGCTTGCCGGGATCCTCGCGGTGTTCGCCCTCGTGTATCTGCTGTGGGCGCTGCTGCGTCCCGAAGATTTCTGAGGATGGCGGCCGGCGACTTCCTCACGCTGACGACGCTCGCGCTGGCGGTCCTCCTTGCGACGCCGGTCCTCGGTGCGTACGTCTACGCGGTGATGGAGGGCGAGCATGTCTTCCTGAGCCCGGCGCTCCGGCCAGTCGAGCGCGCCGTATACCGCGCGTGCGGGATCGACGAGACCTCGGAGATGGACTGGAAGGGCTACGTCAGCTCTGTCCTGGCGATGGCCGGGGTCGCGATCGTCGCGGGCTACGTCGTCCTCCGCCTCCAGTCGGTTCTGCCCTTCAACCAGGGTGGGATTCCGAACATGTCGCCCGCGCTCGCCTTCAACACGTCGGTCAGCTTCGAGACCAACACGAACTGGCAGAACTACGCGGGCGAGACGGCCGCCACGTACCTCTCGCAGGCCGGCGTGCTGACGGTCCGCAACTTCACCTCGGCGGCGACCGGTATGGCCGTCGCGATCGCCCTCTTTCGGGGGCTCACCCGCCGCACCGCCAGGACGCTGGGCAACTACTGGGTCGACCTGACCCGGGGCGTGCTGTACGTGCTGCTGCCCGTCTCGATCGTCGGCGCGCTGGTCCTCGTCTGGCAGGGCGTCCCGCAGACGTGGGAGCCCTCGCAGGTCATCCACACGCTCCAGGGTGCGGTCCAGACGATCGCCATCGGACCCGTCGCCTCACAGGAGGCGATCAAGGAACTCGGCAACAACGGCGGCGGCTTCTTCAACGCCAACTCGGCCCATCCCTTCGAGAACCCGACCGGCCTGACGAACTGGCTGGAGATGTTCGGCATTCTCGTGGCCCCCTTCTCCCTGACGCACACGTTCGGGCGGTACGCCGGCGATCAGCGGCAGGGTTGGACGATCTTCGCCGCGATGGGCCTGATCCTCCTCGTCGGCGCCGTGGCGGCCATGCACCTCGAGTACGCCGGCAACCCGCTGTTCCCCTCGAGCGTGCTGCAGAGCGGGCTGGGGAACATGGAGGGGAAGGAGGTCCGGTTCGGCTCGGCCGTGAGCGGCCTGTGGGCCGCCGTCACGACCGGCACGAGCACAGGCGCCGTCGACGCGATGCACGACAGCCTGATGCCACTCACGGGGCTCGTGCCCCTCTTCAACATGGAACTGGGCGAGATCACCCCCGGCGGAATCGGGGCCGGCATGTACGGGATGCTCACCATCGGGGCGATCCTCGCCGTCTTCATCGCCGGGCTGATGGTCGGCCGCACGCCGGAGTACCTGGGCAAGAAGGTCGAGGCGTTCGAGATCAAGATGGCGATGCTCACCGCCCTCGTGCTGGGCGCGAGCATCCTCGGCTTCACGGCGCTTGCGACGGTGACGCAGCCCGGGTTGGCCGGTCCGCTGAACGCCGGCCCGCACGGCTTCAGCGAGATCCTCTACGCGTTCTCCAGCCAGACCGGAAACAACGGATCGGCGTTCGCCGGCCTGAACGGGAACACGCCCTTCTACAACGTCACCGGCGCGCTCGCCATGCTCATCGGCCGGTACGGGATGATCGTGCCGGTCCTGGCACTGGCGGGGTCGATGGCCGCAAAGCGGCGCGTCGCCGCGTCCCTGGGGACGTTCCCCACGACCGGTGCCCTGTGGACGGTGCTGCTCATCGGTGTCGTGGTGATCGTGGGCGCGCTCACGTTCTTCCCCGCGCTCTCGCTCGGCCCCATCGCGGAGCAGCTCCTCCTCAACGCCGGAAAGGTCTTCTGACCCGATGAGCCTCACCCGTTCCCTGATGTCGATCGATCTCCGCCGCGGCACGCGTCGCTTCCAGCGATACGTCTCGCTCCGGGGCGCGAAACCCGGCCCGACGCCGCCGCCCACCCGCGGGATCCTCGACCCCGAGTTCCTGCGTGGGGCGTTCCCCCGGGCGTTCCGCAAGCTCGATCCTCGCCTGCTGGTCCGGAACCCGGTCATGTTCGTAGTCGAGATCGCGGCGTGCCTGATCACGGTGATCTGGCTCGCCGGGGTCACCGGTCTCGAGCCGGTGCACGGCCCGTCCGGCTCGGGCTTCCAGTTCCAGATCGCCGTCTGGCTGTGGTTCACCGTCCTCTTCGCGACCTACGCGGAAGCGCTCGCCGAGGCGCGCGGCCAGGCGCAGGCAGCGACGCTGCGACGGACGCGATCCGAGACGCTCGCTCACCGGCGCCTGCCGGACGGTCGCCTCGAGGACGTGGGCTCGAGCCAGCTGCGGAAGGGCGACATCATCGTCGTCGAGGAAGGCGAGACGATCGCCGGCGACGGAGACGTCATCGAGGGCGTCGGGTTCGTGAACGAGGCCGCGATCACGGGCGAATCGGAGCCCGTGCTGAAGGAGCCGGGCACCGACATCCGCAGCTCCGTCACGGGCGGCACCACGCTCACCAGCGACCGGCTCGTGATCCGCGTGACGACCAACCCGGGCGAGACGTTCCTGGATCGGATGATCGCCCTCGTCGAGGGCGCGAAGCGCCAGCGGACGCCCAACGAAATCGCGCTCGCGATCCTGCTCGCCGGCCTATCGATCATCTTCGTGATGTCCGTCGTGACCCTCCGACCCTTCGGGCAGTACGCCGGGACGACCGTGGGGACAACGGCACTCGTGGCGCTGCTCGTGTGTCTCATCCCCACCACGATCGGGGGTCTCCTCTCTGCGATCGGGATCGCCGGGATGGACCGCGTCGCCCGCTTCAACGTCCTGGCGATGAGCGGCCGCGCCGTCGAGGCGTCAGGGGACGTGGACGTCATCCTGCTCGACAAGACGGGCACGATCACGTACGGCAACCGGCTGGCGTCGTCGATCCTTCCCGCTCCGGGGGTGCCGGAAGCGGACGCCGTGCGCGCGGCGCTCGTCTCCTCGGTTCGGGACGAGACCCCGGAGGGTCGCTCCGTCGTCCAGTTCGCGCGTGCGCGGCTGGCGGAGCTGGGTCTGCCCGCCGGGACAGGGGACGAGGTCGGGTTCGCCATCCTCGCCTCGTCGATCGCTGAGGAAATCCCCTTCCGCGCGGAGACCAGGACGAGCGGTGCACGCACGTCGGACGGCGAGCTGATCCTGAAAGGGGCGGTGGAGGCCATCGGCGCCGACCTCGGCGGCACGCTGCCTCCCGAGATGGCGGACGCGGCCGAGGCGATCGCCGATCGTGGGGCCACGCCGCTGGCGCTCCGCGATCGCGGCCGCCCACTCGGCCTGATCGAGCTGAAGGACACCGTCAAGGAGGGGCTCCCCGCGCGCTTCGAGCGGTTCCGCAAGATGGGCATCCGGACGGTCATGGTCACCGGCGACAACCCGCGCACCGCCGCGAGCATCGCCAGAGAAGCCGGAGTCGACGACTTCATCGCGCAGGCGAAGCCGGAGGACAAGATGGCCTTCATCCGTGCGCAGCAGGCCGAGGGTCATCTCGTCGCCATGACCGGTGACGGGACGAACGACGCGCCCGCGGTGGCCCAGGCCGACGTGGGTCTGGCGATGAACAGCGGGACATCGGCGTGCAAGGAGGCGGCCAACATGGTCGACCTCGATTCCGACCCGACGAAGCTGCTCGAGGTCATCGCGATCGGCAAGCAGCTGCTCATCACGCGGGGCTCGATCACCACGTTCTCCATCGCGAACGACGTCGCCAAGTACTTCGCGATCGTGCCCGCGCTGTTCGTGAGCGTCTATCCGCAGCTCGGCGCGCTGAACATCATGGGGCTCAGCACGCCCGAGAGCGCCATCCTCTCGGCCGTGATCTTCAACGCGCTGATCATCATCGTGCTCGTTCCGCTCGCCCTGCGCGGCGTCGCCTTCCGGCCCGCCCCGGCAAGCGTCCTCCTCCAGCGGAACCTGCTCGTCTACGGCCTCGGCGGAATCGTCGCGCCCTTCATCGGGATCAAGGCGGTCGACCTCGTCGTGACCGCGCTGCACCTCGCGTGAGCTGACACGCATGCACACGTTTCTGCGCCGCCGCGTCTTCCCCGCCGTGATGCTGCTCGCCGCGATGACGCTCATCACGGGCGTCATCTACCCGGCCATCGTCACCGCCGTCGCGCAGCTGGCCTTTCCCTCGCAGGCGAACGGGTCGATGATCGTGGTCGACGGGAAGGCGGTGGGCTCCTCCTTGATCGGCCAGTACTTCGACGAGCCACAGTACTTCTGGGGACGCCCGTCGGCGGCCACGTCGAGCGCGAACCCGCACGGCTACGCCGCGAGTCACTCGGGTGGCAGCAACCTCGGGCCGACGAGCAGGACCCTCATCGAGCACATCACCGAGCGCGTCGACGCCCTGCGCAAGGCGAACGGCGGCGGCCCGGTGCCGGTCGATCTGGTGACGAGCTCGGCATCCGGTCTCGACCCGGATATCAGCCCGCAGGCAGCGGCGTACCAGGTCGCCCGCGTGGCGAAGGCACGCCGGATGAGCGCGGCCGCGGTCAGGGCCGCGGTCGCCAGGTTCACCCGACAGCCCTTGCTTGGCTTTCTGGGCGAACCCACCGTCAACGTCCTGGAGCTCAACCTCTACCTGGATGGCCTGCTGCGATGATGCGCGCGGAGACGCCGCCCGGCGCGATGGCGGCGGGAGACCCGGTGACCGATGCGGAGCGCGACGCGTTCGACGTCCGACCGAGCGCCGACGAGATGCTCGCCCGCATGCGGGCCGAGGGTGGGGAGGGGCGCGGCCGTCTGCGCGTCTACCTCGGCATGGCGCCCGGAGTGGGCAAGACCTATCGCATGCTCGAGGAGGGCCACCGCCGGGTGCAGCGTGGCACCGACCTGGTCGTCGGGTACGTGGAGCCGCACGGCCGTCCATCGACGGCGGTGCTGCTGGAGGGCCTGGAGATCGTGCCGCGCCGGCACATCGAGTACCGCGGCGTGGTGGTCGAGGAGATGGACACCGACGCCGTCCTGGCGCGGCGGCCGACCGTGGCGCTCATCGACGAGCTCGCCCACACGAACGTGCCGGGCTCGGCCCGGGAGAAGCGCTGGGAGGACGTCGAGGCCGTCCGGGACGCGGGCATCCACGTGATCAGCACGCTGAACATCCAGCACCTGGAGTCGCTCGCCGACGCGGTGGCCACCATCACCGGCGCGCCTGTGCACGAACGCCTCCCCGACGCGGTGCTGGAGCGGGCCGACGAGATCGAGCTGGTCGACATGAGCCCGCACGCGCTCCGCCAACGGATGCGGCACGGCAACGTCTACCCGCCCGAACAGGCCCGCGTGGCGCTCGAGCGCTTCTTCACCGAGGCGAACCTGACCGCGCTGCGGGAGTTGTCGCTGCGGCTGGCCGCCCAGCGTGTCGAGGGGCAACTCGAGGGACTCGCCACCGAGCGCCTCAGCCTGGTGACCGAACGCGTGCTCGTGCTCGTGGACGGCAGCCCCGCGGCCGCCCGCGCGCTTCGGCAGGGGGCGACGCTGGCCGCCGCCCTCCACGCCCGACTCGTCGCCGTGCTCGTCGAAACCCCGGATGACGAACGACGCTCCTGGGACACGCGGCGCGACGTGCAGGAGAACGTGGACGACGCCGTGGACCTGGGTGCGCAGGTCGTGCGGGTGCGAGCCGCGAGCGTGCTGGAGGGGCTCGTGCAGGCCGCGCAGGGACGACACGCGACGCACGTGGTGCTGCCGCTTCCGCGGCACCGGCGCTCGCGGTGGCCGGGCCGGCGCCCGCTGGTCGAAGAGCTCCTCGACCGGTTGCCCGATCTCGAGGTGCATGTGGTCGCCGCTCGCCGCGTTGAGCCCTGAGGCCGGGCGAACCGGGACACCCGAGACACACGAGCCGTCGGCGATCGGCGGATCGCGCTCAGGCGGAGCTGCCTGGGTCGTATCCGATCGGCGGATCGAGCTCAGGCGGAGCTGCCTGGGTCGTATTCGACGCGGAGATCGGTGCCCGAGTTGTCCGGCCGCCACAGCGGCACGACGCGGATGCTGGCGGGCAACGCCGCAATCCGGACCGCCTGGAGGATCTGGTCTCCGAAGCGGAGCCCGGCAACGGTCACGCGATAGGCGTGGTGCTGCACGACCAGGGCGATCGCCCGGTCCACCATCTCCACCTCCCGGCGGATCGCCTCCCGCGTCTGCTCGTCGGCCACATTCCGGTTTGCCATGCGTTCGAGCGTATGCGGCGGCCCAAGATCGGCCAGCCGCCGCGGGCCCGGCCGCGCTCAAGAAGTCGTCAGGGATGCGCCGGGGGTGGAGCCTCCACGCGGTATCCGACGCCCGGCTCGGTCACGATCAGCCCGGCCAGGCCCCCATCTGGGTCCGCCTCGGCCAGCTTGCGCCGGAGCTGGCTGACGTAGACGTGGACGTAGTGGTCCTCGCGCTGGTACGCCTCTCCCCACACCGCCCGGAGGAGGCGCCCCCGCGTCACGAGATGCCCGGCGTGGGAGAGCAGCACCCGGAGGATCTCGAACTCCCGCGGCGTGAGGTCCACCGGCCGACCGGCTACGAGCACCTCGTGCCGCTCGGGGTCGAACACCAACGACCCCATCGTCACCCGTCCCGCCTGGTCGGCCGCCGGGCCGGCCGCCCGCCGCAGGACCGCCCGGAGCCGGGCGTGCAACTCGCCCATCGCGAAGGGCTTGGTGACGTAGTCGTCCGCCCCCTGCTCGAGTGCCTCGATCTTCGCAGCCTCGCTGCCGCGGGCCGACAGCACGACGATCGGCGTGCCCGCCTCGCGGCGGAAGTGGCGGATCAGCCGCACGCCCTCTGTGTCCGGGAGCCCGAGGTCGAGCAGGATCACGTCGGGGCGGCGGTGTTCCCACTCCGCGAGTGCAGTCCGGCCGTCCGGTGCCTCGCCGACCACGTACCCACGCGCCCGCAGATCCCGGGAGAGTGCGGCCCGCGTTGCGTCGTCGTCCTCGACGATCAGAACCAGGGGGTTGCCGCCGCTCACCGGGGTGGTGGAAGGCATGTCAGGCGGGGCCGGCCGGCGACGAGATCGGGTCGGGCAGGTGCGACGCGGGGAGGTCGATGTCGATCGCAAGGCCGCCGAGGTCGCTTGTGCGCGCGCTCACCTGCGCGCCCATCGCCTCCGCCAGCCCGCGCACGACGGCAAGACCGATGCCGGTCCCCGGCCGCGGCCCGTCCGTCCGGCGCGGTACGCGGTAGAACTTCTCGAACAGGCGCCCGAGCGCCTCGGGTGGAACGCCCGGGCCGCCATCCTCGATGCTGAGCCGGACGAAGGACCCTCCCGGCAGGGCGCGGGATGTGATCCGGATGTCCCCTCCCGACGGAACGTACTTCACGGCGTTCTCCAGCACGTTCGTGACGATCTCGTCGAGGTACGTGGCGTCGACCTCGACCGGTGGCGCGTCGAGGGAGAGTGCCACTCGGCGATCGGACAGCCGCGGCCGCATGCGGCCCACCGTTCGTCCCACGAGGTCGTCGAGTTCGAACGCCCGCCGTTCCGCGCGCAACGCCCCGCCTTCGATACGGCTCAGGTCCAGCAGGTTGGTGACGAGGCGGTTCAGGTGCTCGGCCTCAGCATCGATGGCGTCGGCGCTCGCCCGCTGATCCTCCGAGCTGAGCTGCACGTCGGGATCGCGGAGCGTGCCGGCGGCGGCACGGATCGAGGCGAGCGGAGTGCGCAGGTCGTGCGACACCGACTCGAGGAGTGCGCTCTTCAGTTCGTCGCTGCGTCGGGCGATCTCCATCTCCCGGGCCTCAGCGGCCAGCCTGTCCTGCTCGAACGCCTGGCCGAGCTGATCGGCCGCCGCGGACAGGAGTCGCGTGACGGCGCGATCCGGCGCCCTGCTCGTCCGGGCCCGCAGCCCCCAGATCGTGCCCAGGCGGGTGCCGCCGGCCTCGATCCGCACGCCGTGGGGGACGACTGCGGCATCCCACCGCGTTGCGCCGCGCCGCCTGGCCTCGTGGACGCGCACCCATTCGGCCGGCGTCTCGTCGGGCGTGCGGCGCAGGATGACGTACGTGGCCGTGAATGCCGGCCTCGGTCCCTCGCCCGTGTCGGCCACCACGCGCTCCCAGGCGTCCTCCGGGCCGAGCGAGATCCACACGCGTTCCATCCCGGCGTCTTCGCGCAGCATGCTCGCCACGACCGGAAGCACGTCCGCCGTCGAGGTTCGGGTGGCGAGTGCCCTGCTCACGCGGAACAGGGTCACCGCCTCGCGCTCGCGCGCCAGCGCCGCATCCGCACGCGAGCGCTGCAGCGCGGCAAGCTCGCCGGCCACGATGCCGACGAAGAGCAGCAGGATCGTGCCGAGGACGTCCGTGGGCGCCAGGATCGTCAGCGTGTGGAGCGGCTGAACGAAGAGGAAGTCGTACAGGAGCGCGGCTGCGACGGCCGCTGCGGCCGCCCATCCGGGACCGCCCACCACCGCCGTGGCGACGACCGCGACCACGTACACGATCAACGCGTCCGGCACGGCAGCCGAGGACTGGAGGAGGGCAACGGCGCCCGTGGCCAGCGCCAGGGAGAGCGCAGCGACTGCCACCGTGTAGCCCGAACGACGCAGTCGTGCCGGCGTCACGTTCACGCCCCGCATCGTACGGCGCGGCGCGCCTGCGGACCGCAGCCAGGATGCGATGTCTCTCCGGTCCGGCCGCGACTCGAGTCAGGAGCCGGGCTCGAGCTCCCGGAGGACGCCGAGCAGCCCCGCGGGCGTCGTGCCCGGCGACACGCGGACGCGGGCCACCGCATAACGGTTGGCCCAGGTCTCAGCGTACGTGGAGCCGCCCTCCGTCACGGCCATCGTGAAGCCGTCCGCGGCCAGGTCCTGCTCCGCCACGAGGTCGTACCTGCCCGCCGGGTAGGCAAACGTCACGGGCCGCGTGCCGACGATCGACGCCAGCCGCTGGGCGCCCGCCTCGATCTGGAACTGCACCTGCGCGGGTGAGAGGTCGGTGAGCACGATCTGATCCCCGCTGTATGTGTGGTTGGCGATCTCCATGCCGTCCGCGGCGAGGGTGCGGAGCTCGGCGGGGGAGAGGAAGTTCACGAGCACGCCCACCCGGGCGGCGGGCACGAAGTACGTGGCGTGGTCTCCGTATCGCTGGAGGATCGGCAGGGCATACGTGTAGCCGTCGGCCCACCCGTCGTCGATCGAGATGGCGAACGTGCGCGGTGGAAGCGGTGTCCGGGCGGCGAGCGCCGCAGCGATCTGCGCGACCGTGATCGCGTGCCAGCCGGCCGCGTGGAGCGCCGCGAGCTGTGCGTCGAACAGCGCGGGCGAGATCACGAGGCCGGGCAGCGAGTTCCCGGCGAGCGCCGCAGGCACGATCCGGTGGTACATGAGGATCGGCACGTGGAGGGTGAACTCGGGCCCTGTCACGCTGCCGGGGGCCGGGCTGGACCGGCGCACGAGCGCCTGGGGTGGGGGCGTCGGGGCGGACGATGGCGGAGCGGCCGGGGCTGACGATGGCGGAGCGGTCGGCGTGGGCACCGTGCTCGGCGTGGGCACCGTGCTCGGCGCGCCGGGTGGCGTCGCTGTGACCGATGTCGTTGGCGACGCCGCCTGCACCACCCTGGCACCGGCGGGAGTGCGTGCCGCGTGACTCGCCGGCGCGGCGATAGCCCCGCAACCCGCGACCGTCAGGGCGGCGCAGAGCATGAGGGATGCACGCCGGCGTGCCGTGCTGGGACGCATGAGCGGAGTATGTCCGGTCTCGGGGCGGAGCGCCACGCGCATGCGGGCAGCCCCAGGAAGCATTCGAGGCCGGCCGTCAGGCGGCCGGTTCACCGGTCGCGGTCAGGGCTTCGACCGGCAGCGCCTTCGGGCGCCACCACGCCGCAATCGCCGTGGTCAGCGGCACGGCCGCGAGGATGCCCAGGCTGCCCACGAGCGTCCGGACCACCTCGACCGCGATGATCTCCTGGTTCACCGCGACACTGAACGAGCTCGACTGCAGGGCCAGGAGCACAAGGAGCGGGAGTGCGGTGCCAAGGTACGCGAAGACGAGCGTGTTGATGGTGGCCGAGAGGTGCGCCACGCCCACGTTCATCGCCCGCCGGAAGAGCTGGCGGGGTCCGAGCCCTGGATCGACCGCGGCGAGCTCGTCCACCGTGGCCGCCTGGCTCATCGCCACGTCGTTGATGACGCCCAACCCGCCGAAGATCATCGCCGCCAGGAGCAGGCCGCTGAGGTCGAGCCGGTTCCCCACGAGCTGGCCGAGCGTCACGACCTCCTCCGATCCCTGCGCCGACGTGAAGCGCGCGGCGGCCGTGACGATCGCAGCGAGCACGCCTGTCACGAGCAGGCCCGCCGTGGTGCCGAGGATGGCGGCGAGCGTCGCGCGCGAAACGCCCTGCGTGAGGAAGAAGCTCAGCACGGTGATGGCGATGCCGAACACGATGGCCAGCCCGACGGGGTTGTACCCGAGCAGCAGGAGCGGCACCAGCAGCCGCACGGTGAAGCCGACCGCCAGGATGAGCGAGACGACTGCCCTCAGGCCCCGCCAGCCGGCGATCGCCGCCGCGACGAGGACGAAGGCGCCGGTCAGGATCCCCAACAAGGGCAGCCGCCAGCGATCGATCACGGTGTAGGAGGTCGGCCCGCCGGGCTGTTTGTCGGCCGACACCACCACCTGGTCGCCGACCTTGTAGTCGGGGAGCTGGAGCTGGCTGCTCGGGCCCTGCAGGAGCGCCGAGACGTTCGATCCCGCCTGCGGCCCGTCCAGGATCTTCACCATCGCCAGCGGCGGACTGCCGCTCGCAGTGGCGGCCTGGACGCTCGTGATGCGCCCATGCGCGAGCGCCGAGACGACGCTCGTGGTCGACGGAGGCACCAGGTTCGGAACGAAGAAGAGCGCGCCGAACAGCACGAGGAGCGCGACGCCGTACAGGACGAGTCGGCGGTCGGCGTGGGTCGCGGGCGGTTCGGGTGCGCGCTCGGACGCCATGGGTGGAGCACCTCATCAGACGCGCTGGGGCGACGGCGACGCGGGGAGGAGCGCCGATCGTCCGGCGGGGAAAATCGCAGGAAGGAACGCCGGGATGCTACCCGAGATCCGCGCGCATCGCCTCGGGCGAGTGGGCACGACCAGCATCACGCGCTGGCCGCGCTCCCGGGGACGGCTAGCCTGCCTGGCCGGTCCCGAACTGCCGGTCGCCGGCGTCGCCGAGGCCGGGCAGGATGTACCCCCGCTCGTTCAGCTGCCGGTCGACGGCCGCGCAGTACATGGCGACGTCGGGATGCGCCGACGACACGGCCTGGACGCCCTCGGGCGCCGCGATCAGGTTGATCAGCTTGATGTGTGACGCGCCCCAGCGCTTGAGCACGTCGATGGCCGCGGTCGCCGATCCGCCGGTGGCGAGCATCGGATCGAGGATCAGGCACAGGTCGACGGTGGCCGAGTCGGGCAGCTTGTTGTAGTACTCGACGGGGCGGAGCGTGCGCTCGTCGCGGAACAGGCCGAGATGCCAGACCTGCGCCGTGGGCATGAGCTCGAGCATCGCGTCGACCATGCCGAGGCCGGCGCGCAGGATCGGCACCAGGCCGATCCGGTCGGCCAGCTCCGCGCCCTCCATCTCCTCGAGCGGCGTCCGGACCGGTTTGGGCCGCAACTGAGCGTCGGCGAGTGCCTCGTACCCCAGAAGCCAGCTGATCTCGCGCACGAGCTCGCGGAACTTCTTCGGATCGGTGGTCGCGTCCCGCAGCAGCGCCAGCTTGTGGAGGATCGCCGGGTGCTGTGACACGTGCAGCTGTGCCGGCAGCGCCGTCGGCGGTCGAACCTCTCCCTGGGCCGGGTGGACGGTGGTATCGCGCACGGCGTATCTCCCCTGCGGATCGCGGGCGATTGTAGCGCCGCGCCGAGGCTCGCCGTGCCGCCCGACGGTCAGCCCAGCGTGCCCGGCGCAGGCATGCCGTGCCCGCCGGGCCTCAACCCCGCCGCGCGGACCCGGCGGCCGACGCGCTACCATCGCCGCGTGGCTGTCCGAACTGCTCCCGGCACGGCACGTCGCCCCAGCCGGCTTCGCTGGCCCCGGGGCGCCGCAGCCCCGCTCCTGGTCGAGGCCGCGCGTGGCGGCATCGTGGAGAGCCGGCACCGCGGGCACATCGTGCAGGTCGGCGCAGATGGCGCGATCGTGCGGCTCCTGGGGGATCCCGAGGTCGTGGTCACCCTCCGCTCCGCGGTCAAGCCGTTCGCGGCGCTCCCGGTCGTCGAATCGGGTGCCGCAGACGCGTTCGAGCTGTCCCCCGCCGAGCTCGCGCTGCTCACCGCCTCGCACTCCGGCGAGGACCTCCATGTCCGCACGCTGCAGGCGATCTTCCGGCGGGCCGGCCTCAGCCAATCGCTCCTCGCCTGTGGTACGGAGAACATGCCGCTCGATGTGCTGACGGCGCGCAGGCTGGCACGCGACGGCGAGCAGGTCGGCCCGGTTCGCCACATGTGCTCCGGGATGCATGCCGGCAGCCTCCTGCTCAGCAAGCATGCGGGATGGTCGCTCGAGGACTACTGGCATCCCGAGCATCCCAGCCAGGTGGCCGTGCGCGAGGCGGTGGGCCGGGTGTTCGGCGTGCCGGCGGATTCGCTGGCCACCGCGGTCGATGGCTGCGGCGTCCTCACCTACGCGTTTCCCCTGGTCGAGGTGGCACGCGCCTTCGCACTGCTGGCCGACCCCGCCTCCGTGGCCGGGGATCGTGTCCGGCAGGCGCTTGCCCCCGCGCTCGCCCGCATTCGCGACGCGATGCTCGCTGCGCCCGAGATGGTCGGAGGCAATCGGGACCGCATGGACACGGCGCTCATGAAAGCGTTGCCCGGCCGCGTCGTCGCCAAGTCGGGCAGCGAGGCGCTGCAGGGGCTGGCGCTGCTGCCCGGGAACCGTGGCTCGCGCACGCCGGCTGGTGGGATGGCGCTGAAGATCGAGGACGGGGACGGGCGGCGGCGTGCGGGCCGGGCGGCCACCGTCGAGGCGCTCCGACAGATCGGCCTGCTGGGCGACGCGGAGCTCCGCCGGCTCGGGCCGTACCACCACCCGGCCGCGCGTGACCCGCGCGGCGCGATCGTGGGGGAGTCGACGGCCCGCTTCGAGCTTGCCCCGGTCTCCGAGCTGACCTGAATCAGGGACGACCCACGACATGACGATCCGCTGCCGGATCGCGCCGAGCCCGACCGGTCCGCTGCATATCGGCACGGCGCGCACGGCGCTGTACAACTACCTCTTCGCGCGCCGGAACGGTGGCACGTTCGTGTTGCGCCTGGAGGACACGGACGTTGCCCGCTCCACGGTGGAGTACGAGCGCGACATCCTGGAGGGACTCCACTGGCTCGGGCTCGATTGGGACGAGGGTCCCGAGATCGCCGGGCAGCCCCCGCGCGGGCCGTTTGGTCCCTACCGCCAGATGCAGCGCCTGGATCTGTACCGAGAGGCGGCCGAGCGGCTGCTTCGCGAGGACCGCGCCTATCCGTGCTACTGCACACGGGAAGAGCTGGAGGCCGATCGACGCGCGCAGGAGGCGGCCAGAGAATCGCCGCACTATGTCGGCCGCTGCGCGCGGTTGAGCGCCGCCGAGCGGCGGTCCCGTGAGGCTGAGGGACGCCGCCCGGCGATCCGCTTCCGCATCGGCGAGGGCCTGATCGCCTTCGACGATCTGATCCGCGGGCATGTCGAGATCGGCGCCGACGCGCTGGGCGGCGATCTGGTCATCGTGCGCTCGGACGGCACGCCGCTGTACCACTTCACCGTGGTGGTGGACGACGCGGCCATGGCGATCAGCCATGTCATCCGCGGCGAGGACCACCTCTCCAACACGCCGAAACACATCCTGCTCTTCCGGGCGCTGGGCGCGAGCGTGCCGCAGTTCGCGCACCTGCCGCTCATCCTCAACCCCGACCGGACCAAGATGAGCAAGCGGAAGTCGCAGACCGCCGTCGACGACTACCGCCTGCAGGGGTTCATCCCGGAGGCGGTCGTCAACTACCTCGCGCTGCTCGGCTGGGCCAGCGGCACGGACGAGGACGTGTTCGCGCTCGACGAGCTTGCCGGGCGCTTCGAGCTGAGCCGCGTGCACGCCGCGGGCGCCATCTTCGACCGCGAGCGGATGGAGTGGCTGAACGGACAGTGGATCCGCCGGCTCCCGCCGGACGAGCTCGCCGAGCGTGTCGCCCCGTTCCTGGAGGCCCACCTGGTGGCCGCGCGCGCGGCAGGCCGGCGGGTCACGCTGCCCACCGTCGACCAGCTCGTGGCGCTGATGCCGCTGGTGCAGGAGCGCCTTCCGCTGCTCGCCGCGATCGGCGACCTGATCGATTACCTCTTCGTGGACCCGATCAGCGTCGACCCGGCGCAGCTCGTCCCCAGACGCTGGGACCGCTCGACCGCGCGGGAGGGTCTCGCCGCGGCCCGGCGGACGATCGCGGTGCAGGGATCCGTCGCGTTCGAGGCGGATGAGCTCGAGGTCGCGCTGCGCGCCCTCGCATCCGAGCGCGGCTGGCGGGCCGGTGACCTGTTCATGGCGATCCGTGTCGCCGTGACCGGCAGGACCGCCACCCCACCCCTCTTCGACACGCTCGTCGCGCTCGGCCGCGAGCGGACGCTCCAGCGCCTGGACGCCGCGCTCGCTCTCGTGGAGGAGCCACAGGGGCCGGCCGCATCCGTCTGAACGGTCGCCCGGGTACAATCGCGCCGCCATGGTCAGAACGCTGCTCGTCGTGGAGGACGAGCCCACCGTCCGCGAAACGCTCGCCTACACCCTCGAGCAGGACGGCTTCCGGGTGATCGCGGCCGGCGACGGACGCGAGGCGCTCGACCGGTTCCGTGACGGCCACCCTGACCTGGTGCTGCTCGACCTGATGCTGCCGGAGTTGTCCGGCATCGAGGTCTGCCGGATCATCCGCCGGGAGTCCGCGGTGCCGATCCTCATCCTGTCGGCGCGCGATTCCGAGGTCGACAAGGTGGTCGGGCTGGAGCTGGGCGCCGACGACTACGTCACGAAGCCGTTCAGCCTGCGGGAGCTGCAGGCCCGCATCCGCGCGCTCCTCCGACGGAGCGAGACGCCGGCGGGCGCGGAGGCGCCGCCGCCACCGATCGAGCTCGGCGAGGTGCAGGTGGACCTGGCCGGACACCGGGTGCTCCGTGACGGGCAGGTGCTTCCCACGAAGCCCAAGGCCTTCGAGCTGCTGTCGTTCCTGCTCCACCATCCGGGCCAGGTCTTCACGCGCGAGCAGCTCCTCGAGCACGTCTGGGGCTACGACTACGCCGGCGAGACCCGCACCGTCGACGTCCACATCCACTGGCTGCGCAGCCAGATCGAGCCCGACCCGGCCAACCCCACATACCTCCACACGGTCCGCGGGGTGGGGTACGTGTTTCGCCGCCCCGTCGAAGCGGGCGTGCCGGTCTGATCCACGCGACCGGGCCGGAGCCCGGGCGGAGCGGCCCGTCAGAGGCCGATCGCCAGACGCAGGAACAGTCGCGCCGCGCCCGCAGCCAGGGCAGCCGCGGGGATCGTGAGGATCCAGGCCCACACGATGTTGCGCGCGAGCGCCCAGCGCACCGCCGAGAAGCGGTCGCTTGCCCCGACGCCCATGATCGCGGAGGAGATCACGTGCGTGGTCGAGACCGGCATGCCCAGATGGCTCGCGCTCAGGATCACCGTTGCCGCGGTCGTTTCCGCCGCGAAACCGTGCACGGGGTCGAGCTTCACGACGCGTTGCCCCATCGTCTTGATGATCCTCCAGCCGCCGGCAGCGGTGCCGAGCGAGATCGCGGTGGCCGCGAGCACGATCACGCCAAGAGGGACGTGAAAATCCGGGAGCAACCCCGCCGCGACGAGCGCCGCGGTCATGATCCCCATGGTCTTCTGCGCGTCGTTCGATCCGTGGCTGAACGCCATGAACGCCGCCGAGAGCAACTGGAGTCGCCTGAACCGGTCGTTCATGTGGCGTGGATTGGCCCGCTGGAAGACGTTCAGCAACACGATCATCAGCACGAACCCACCCGCCAGGCCGATGATCGGCGAGGTGACGAGCGGCATCACGACTTTCTCGAGCAGGGCGCCGACGTGCACGCTCGAGAGCCCCGCGCCCATGATGCCTGCCCCGAGCAGACCTCCGATCAGTGCGTGACTGCTCGAACTCGGAATGCTCAGCAGCCACGTGATGAGATTCCAGCAGATCGCCCCGATCAACGCGGCGATGACGATCACCTGGCCGCCCTGTCCACCGGGAACCGTGACGATGCCGGAGCCAATCGTTTCCGCCACTGCCGTGCCGGTGAGCGCGCCGATGAAATTCGCGCACGCGGAGAGCGCCAGAGCATACTCGGGCCGCAGCGCGCGCGTTGAAACGGAGGTCGCGATCGCATTCGCCGTGTCGTGAAATCCGTTGATGTAGTCGAACAGAACGGCGAATCCGAACACGACGAGCAGCGACGCCGTAATTCCGTGGATCACGGTCGCCTGCCGAACACGACTTGACGCTGGTTGTATATCCTCGTACTGCACCAGCTACGAGAACAGGTATTGTCTGCAGAGGGACGAACGTGAAGATTCGAAAGACAGCCGCGTCCGCCATGAGCCCGTCGCGCGCCGAAGCGGGGCCACGCCCGTTGAGCCCCCGCGCGCAGGCGCGGCTCGAGCAGTACGAGCAGATTCGCAAGTCGGTGATTTCCAGGCTCAAGGGGCCCGACGATGTCTTCGAGATCAAGCTGGAGCCTGGAGAAAAAGCGACGACCATCCGCCAGCGTTTGCTGAAGGTCGCGGCCGATCAGCAGGTCGAGGTCGCGGTACGCATGCGCGGCGACAGCGTGCTCGTTGGCCTGATGACGCCGGATCGCCGCACGCGACGGGGACGTCGCCCCAAGGCAGCCGCGTCGGCCTGATCGCCCGGCCCGTCTCCCCGCCCCGCGGAAGCGGGCCTCGAGTCTGGCTGTGCCACGCACGTCAGGCGTGCTTCACCACGATCTTCTCGAGGATGTTGGCCACGTCGTCGCAGCGATCCATGGTCGCCTCGAGCAGCTGGTAGATGTCCTTCCACTTGATGATGTCGGTGGCCCGGGTCTTCTCCGCGAAGAGACCCGCCACCGCTTTTCGTGTGATCCTGTCGCCGTCGTTCTCGAGGCCATGAATGGTGATCCAGTAGTCCTGGAGTCCATCATCGAAGGTGCGCAGCTTCGAAAGCGCCTCGTGGATCGCCTCGCACTGCTTCACGATGATTGCCGCTTGCTTGACGGCGGGGGATGTCGGCTCATCGACGTTGTAGAGAACGAAGGTGTCGGCGACTTGCTCGATGAGGTCCAGCACGTCGTCCAGGGCGCTGTTCAGCGCGTGGATGTCTTCGCGGTCAAACGGGGTGACGAACGTGCTGTTGAGCTTCCGCCCGATCGCATGGCTCAGCTCGTCGCCCTGATGCTCCATCTCCAGCAGTTCCGCGGCCCGACGCTGCACGTTGTCGTAGACACGCAGCATCTCCTCCAGCCGCCGCGAGGCGGCGAGCACGTTGGCCGCATCCTCCACGAAGAGATCGAAGAAGCGCTCCTCGCGCGGAATCAACCGGAGTCGCATCGAGCCTCCCACGCCGCCGCTGGAGCGCCCGGTCGCCTCCTCCGCCAGGGATCACGAACGCCCCGCCCTCGCCGGGCCGGCGCAAGGGTACCGCGGACCACAGGCGCTCGCGGGACGGATGCGCACCCCGCCGCGGCCGGGAGCGCGCTGTTGCGCCGGCACGATCAGGGGGCGGCCGGCGCCGCGGCGGACCGCCTGCTGTTGCGCCGGCACGATCACGGGG
>JBJKRK010000049.1:0-30046 GCA_046704705.1 Candidatus Limnocylindrales bacterium
GGCGGCGACCTCGCGGTCGCCGGCGCACCTCCCGGTCATGTCGCCTGGACCGTGGCGGTCGAGCTGCCCGCCGGGCATCGCACCGTCGAGCTTCGGTGGGGTGCCCTCGCCACGTCGAGCGTCGCACGCCGCCGCTGGCGCCGTGGCGGCGCCCTCCGCCACCACCTCCTGGATCCTCGGACCGGCGAGCCAGCCGCGACAGGCGTCTGGTCCGCGAGCGTCGCCGCGGCTTCGTGCCGGCGGGCCGAGGTCGCGGCCAAGGCGGCCCTGCTGCTCGGTCCGGAGGCGGGGGTCGTGTTCCTCGAGGGCCACGCGCTGAGCGGGCTGCTGGTGCTGGATGACGGCACGGAGCGACCGGTTGGTGGCTGGCAGCAGGCAGAGGTGGCGGCATGACCCCGTGGAGCACCATCAGCTGGGAGGTGGCGCGCGTCGGCGGCCTGCTGGCGTACGTCCTGCTGGCCGTCTCGGTGGCCTTCGGCCTGCTGCTCAGCATGGGCTGGCGTTCGCCGCGCTGGACGAGGTTCGTGACGAACGACCTGCACCGCTTCGTCACGCTCCTCGCCCTCATCTTCACCGCGATCCACACGCTCGCGGTCTGGGCGGATCCGTTCATGGCGTACACGCCGGCCGAGGTCTTCATCCCGCTGTTGAGCCATTACCGGCCGCTGTGGGTGGCGCTCGGCATCGTCGGCGCGTATCTCCTCATCGCGCTCTGGTTCAGCGAGCGCGTCCGCGGACGGGTCGGGTACGCCTGGTGGCGGCGGTTCCACGGGCTCTCGTTCGTCGCATACGTGCTCGTCACCATCCACAGCCTCGGGACGGGAAGCGACACCCGGACGTGGTGGGCGATCCTGCTCTACTTCGGCAGCGCCGGCGTCATCACCGCGCTCCTCGTGGCGCGGCTGGTCCCCACCGATCTGCGCCGGCCGAGTCACCCCGTGATCGCAGGTGGTGCGATCCTGCTCGCCGTGGGGATCGCCGGGTGGAGCGTGCTCGGCCCGCTGCAGCCCGGCTGGAACGCGATCGCCAACAACGGGCACGGATCGGGCGAGTCGCTCGCCCTGGCCGACGCGGTGGCCGGAGGCTCGGCCGCCACACCGCAACCGGCCGCCACGACGTCGCCTTCGGGACTGGGGGGACCCTTCCAGGCCGCGTTCCAGGGAACGCTGGCGCAGTCCGGACCTGATCCGCAGGCTGGCGACCTGGTGATCTCCGGCACGCTCCAGGGCGGCTTCCAGGGAACGCTTCGGATCACGCTGCAGGGGGAGCCTGCGGACGATGGCGCGTTCGCCGTCACGTCGACCAGCCTCAGCCTGACCACAGCGGGTGGCGCGACGTGCACCGGACAGATCACCGCGATCCAGGGAGAGCAGATGGCCGGGAGCTGCTCCGCGGCCGGCGGACGGGGCGTGCAGCTGGCGTTGCGCCTGCGCATCCGCGACAGCGGCGCCGTCGCCGGAGTGGTGAGCGGCGCGCCCGGCTGAGCCCGCCATGGGCCTGCCGGCATGCTAGCGTGTGCGCACGATGCACCTTCTCGTGGTCGAGGATGACGCCCGGCTGGGCGGTGTCCTCAAACGCATGCTCGAGGAGGATCGCCACGTCGTCGAGCTCGCCGCGAGCGCCCGGCTGGGCCTGGAGCTGGCGACCTCGCCGGGCCGGTTCGACGCGATCGTGCTGGACATCGGCCTGCCCGACGGGTCGGGCCTGGAGATCGCCCGCCGCCTGCGGGCCGATGGGTCAGCGGCGCCCATCCTCATGCTCACGGCACGCGACACCGTGGGCGACCGCGTGCTGGGGCTCGACTCGGGCGCCGACGACTACCTGGTGAAGCCCTTCGCATACGACGAGCTCGCTGCACGCCTCCGCGCGCTCGCCCGGCGCGCTTCACAGGAGCGCGGTCCCGCCGGGGCGCGCCTGACGAATGGACCCATCGTGCTCGACGAGGCGCGCCGCTCGGTGAGCGTCGAGGACCGCCCGGTGGAGCTCACACCGCGTGAGTTCGCCCTGCTGGAGGTCCTGCTGCGCCACCCCGGTCAGGTGCTCACGCGCGACCAGCTGCTGGATCGCGCCTGGCCCGTGGACGTGGCGGTCACGCCCAATGCCGTCGACACGTATGTCCACTACCTGCGCGACAAGCTGGGTCGGGCGGGCGCGGAGCGGATCGTCACCGTGCGCGGGGTCGGCTACCGCATGGTGGAGACGTGAGCGCCGCGCCGGCCTGCCTCACGCGCCGCGGGGACACGATCGGGACGGTCGTCGGGTGACCGCCGCCGGCGACGTCCGGCTGCTCCGGGGCGTCCGGTGGCGCCTCGCCGCCTGGAGCGGCGGGGCGACCCTGGCGATCGTCCTCGTGCTCGGCGCGGCGCTCTACGTGGGCGTGGCGAACACCCTCGCGGCGAACGGGCTCGCACAGCTGACGCAGCGCGCGGACGCGGTGCGGACGTTCCTCAGCAGCGAGTCGCCGGATCCCGACCGCGAGGCGGGCTTCGTCTTCGGTGGACCGTCCTCCGGGACGTTCGCCCTGATCGTCGGGCCGGACGGCGCGGTCGTCGCGCCGCGCACCGTGCTCCCGGCCGGCGTTCCGGTCGCGAAGGGCGTGCTCGCCGCGCAGGGCGGCGCCACGGACCTGCAGGAGCTCCGGCTGGGCGGAACGCCGGTGCGCGTCCTGAGCGAGCCGATCACCGGCGTCGGCGGGCGCTATGTCGTCCAGGTCATCCAGGATCGGACGGCAGAACAGCGCACCCTCGACGCGCTGCTGCTGATCCTGCTGGTGGGGGGCGTGATCGGCGTGGGGCTGGCCGTGCTGGCAGGTGCCCTCTTCGCGGGCCGCGCGCTCGTGCCGATCCGGGAGTCGCTGCGGCGTCAGCGGGAGTTCGCCGCGGACGCGAGCCACGAGTTCCGCACCCCCCTCGCCGTCCTGCGGGCGAGCGCCGAGCACCTCCGCCGCCACGAAGACCAGCCGGTCGCCCGCGTGGGGAACGCGCTGGAGGACATCGAGGCGGAGGTCTCGCACCTCACCCGGCTCACCGACGATCTGCTCCTGCTGGCGCGCGCCGACTCCGGCGCCGTGGACCTGGAGCCCCGGCCACTCGACCTCGCGGAAATCGCCCTCGGGACGCTGCCCGGGCTGGCGCAGCTCGGTGCGGAGCGTGGCGTGCGCACGGTCATCGATCCCGCGCCCACGCCGGTCACGGGCGACGAGACACGGCTGCGCCAGCTCGTCCGGATCCTCGTCGACAACGCCATCCGGCACAGCCCGAGCGGCGGCACCGTCACGGTGCGGGTGCATCCGCAGGGTAGCCACGGCCTCCTCGTTGTCGATGACGAGGGCGCGGGGATCCTGCCGGACCATCTCCCGCACCTCTTCGAGCGGTTCTGGCGCGCCCCGGACGCCCCGGCCGGCGGGACGGGGCTGGGCCTGGCGATCGCGCGCTGGATCGCCGAGCGCCACGGGGGATCGATTCACGCCGAGACGCGCCCGACGGGAGGCGCGCGGTTCCGGGTGCTGCTTCCACTGCGCAACGCGCCGGCACCGCGGGCCTGAGCCCGGACGCGGCCGCGGTCACCGCAATCCGGTGCCCGGCACTCGCTTCCCGGTACCGGGGGGCCGAAATGGTCGGGTGGGCAGGCTGAACCAGAAGCGCGTCCAGTGCTCGTCGGACTTCACCCCGACGCTGCCGCCGATGTCCTCCACGAGCTGCTTGACGATGGCGAGGCCGATGCCCGCACCGCCACGGGCACGGTCACGCGATTTCTCGACCCGATAGAACCGCTCGAACACGTGGGGAAGGTCGGCCTCGGGGATCCCCGGGCCGGTGTTCGAGATGGTGACGAGGGCGCCCTCCGGACGTTGGTCGGCCCGCACCGAGATGCGTCCGCCATCCGGCGTGTAGCGCGCCGCGTTCTGCATCAGGTTGGCGAGGACCTGACCCAGCTGGTCGGCCCGGGCGTGGACGGGCAGGCGTTCCGCCAGGATGAGCTCGACGGCGATCGCGCGGCGAGCGAGGCCCGGCTGCACGAGCTCGACCGCGGAACGCACGATCGGCACGAGATCGAGCTCAGCCGCGGCGCCCGCATCGCCCGTCGGTTCGCCGCCGGCCAGCACCTCGAGCGAGCTCGCCAGTCTCGACAGGCGATCGAGCTCCTCGCGGAGGGAATCGAAGGTGGCCCGATCGGGCGGGACGACGCCGTCGCGCAGCGCTTCCAGGTACCCCTGGAGGTTGGTCAGCGGTGTGCGCAGCTCATGCGAGGCGTTGACCACCAGCTCCCGGCGCAGCTGTTCCTGCCGCGCGAGCGCCGACGCCATCTGGTTGAACGAGTCGGCCAGCGAGACGAACTCGTCAGGACCCTGCCGCGGCACCCGTGCGGCCAGGTCGCCCTCGGCTATCCGGCGCGCGGCTCGGGCCAGCGTCTCGAGTGGACGCGTCAGCCGCCTGGCCAGCACCACGGCCAGAACGACGCAGGCGAGGGCGGCGGTTCCCGTCGCGACCAGGAACACCACGGTGACGGTCTGCTCGAACATCGAGCCCGCCTCGGCCGCCGACTGTCCGTGCGCCATCATGAGCTGCTCGAACGACCTGGCGCCGACCAGGAGCACGCCCGCGGCGATCACGAGCACGGCAACGCCGAGCACGGCGAGCGAGACCGCCACGATCCGGGCCGCGACGCCCCCCAGGCTCGGGCGCATCACGGGACGGCAGCCGCGCGGTAGCCGACGCCCCGCACCGTCGCGACGTAGCGCGGGTGCTCCGCGTCGTCTCCCAGCTTGTCGCGGAGGCGCGCGACGTACACGTCGACGGAGCGGTCCAGCACGTCGCCCTCGGCGTGCCCGTAGAGCGCATCGAGGAGGCGGTCGCGCGTGAGGACGCGCCCACCCGCCTGGACCAGCGCGGCGAGCAGGCGGAACTCGATCGCCGTCAGCGTGATGAGGCGGCCGTCGCGCCGAACTTCGTGCCGCTCGAGGTCGACGGTCAGGTCCGCGTGGCGCAGCAGCGGTCCATCGGGAGTCGACGGCGCGTGCGGCAGCGGCGCACCCGCCACCATGCGGTCGAGCACGCGACGCACCCGCAGCACGAGCTCGGCCGGCGAGAAGGGCTTCACGACGTAGTCGTCTGCCCCCTCGCCCAGCCCCTCGATCCGGTCGCCGACCGCGCCCCGGGCGGAGAGCACGATCACCGGACGCTGCGACTGCCGGCGGACCGCCCGCAGGACCGTCATCCCGTCGATCTCCGGGAGCATCAGATCGAGCACCACGAGGTCCGGATCCTCGAGCGCGATCGCCGCGAGCGCCGACCGACCGTCGTTCGCCTCGACCACGCGGTAGCCCTCGCGCTCGAGGTAGGTCCGTACGAGTCGGACGATCTTCCGATCGTCGTCGACGACCACGATCGTCGATGGCGGCGCACTCACGCCGCTATCGTATGGTGCGGCTCCAGTGCACTACAGCCGATTCCCCTGCACCGGGATGACCGGACACTCGAACTCGCGAAGTGGCGTCGTGCCGATGCTCAGGTCACCCGCCTCCGCGGCCGCGAGCACCGCCGCGCCGCTGTAGAGCTGGTACGGGGCGACGTGCCAGGTGACGGGCAGGACCATCCAGCGGCCGCCCCTGAATCCCGGCTGGCCCGGGGCGGCCGCGGCGACGTTCGTCAGGCCGTCGCCCAGCGCGTAGATCGCTTCGAACGAACGCACCGGCGCCCCGGTCCCACTGAAGTCCGTGGGTGTCACGACGGTGCGATACAGCGTGCCGCCAGCGTAGAAGCCGATCTCCGGCGGTCCACTTGCGGCGACCGTCCCCGCCGCGAGGGTGAGCGTCAGGGCGGCCGCCGCCGCGATCGATACGAGGGTACGCATCTCGTCCTCCGTGCTGCCGCGCGGCCCCACCCGGGGCGCCCTGCAGGCCGGACCTGATCGGGCGGGTGAGGTGGAAGGCCCCGCGCGTCTCTGCCGGCCCGCATCGCGCGGACCGGGAGCCGGAGTGTGACGGGCGAGCGTGACAGCCTGATGCCGCGCATGTGACGCGCGCATGACACCCGGTCCACCTGTGTTCGGCCGGGAATGGCATCTGTGCTCGGCCGGGAATGGCAGCGCGTCTTGCCCCGGGACGCGCGACAATGTCCCGAGCCCGCAGCATCCCGGGGAAGGAATCATGGCGCTCTCTCGTGTTCGGACCCGCATGGCGCTCGTCGTCGGCGCCACGCTCCTCGCAGCCCTGGCGGCAGCACCGGCCGCGGCGCACGCGCCGACCGGATCCGGCACGGCGGGAGACGGAATCGCGGCGCAGGGCGTGCCGGCCAGCCTCGGTCGCCTGCTTGGCGAGACCGCGGCTCGCCCCGCCGGCATCTCGCCGGCACGGGATGCGGCCCTCCTGGAGGCGCACGGCGCCGTGGCCCGCGTCACCCCGCGCGGCACGCAGGTCGCCGTCTCGCTCACCGTCGCGACGGAGCAGATGAGCGTCGTCCGCGCCTCGATCCGCCGGTTGGGCGGGGACGTCGTCAACGAACTGGGGTCGGTGCTGGAGGCGTACGTGCCCCCCGCCGCCCTCGGGGAACTGCGGCGGACGGAGGGCGTGCGCATGGTCATGCCGATCCTGCGGCCGCTCGAGATGCTCGCGCAGAACCCCGGCGTCACGCTGCAGGGAGGTACCGCATGGCAGGCGGCGGGTCTCGCGGGCACGGGAGTCAAGGTGGGCGTCATCGACGGCGGCTTCGCGGGCATCTCGGCCCTGCTGGGCAACGGGCTTCCGGCGACGGTCCACGCGCGCTGCTACGTCGCGATCGGCTCGTACACCAGCGACGTCACCGATTGTGAGAACGGCGTCTCCCACGGCACGGCCGTCACCGAGACCATCGCCGCGATGGCGCCGCGTGCATCGCTCTACGTGGCCGATCCCACTTCGTGGGCCGACGAGATGCAGACGGTGCGCTGGATGACGTCGAATGGCGTGCGGATCATCAACGCGTCGTGGGTCTCGCCGGTGCTGTTCGAGGGTCCCGGCAACGGCACCAGCCCGTTTGCCCAGTCCTCGTACGCCGTCGTGGATGCCGCCACCGCGGGCGGCGCGCTGTGGGTCAACGCGGCGGGCAACTCGGGCGACGATGGCTGGAGCGGCGCCTGGGCCGATACGAACGGCAATGGTTGGCTCGATTTCTCGGGAAGCACCGAGTCGGACCAGGTCACCCTCGCCGCGGGTCAGGAACTGGCGGTGGCCATGCGCTGGGACGAGCCCTGGGGTTCGGCGTCAGCCGACTACGTCCTGGACGTCTTTCAGCCCGGCGGCACCTCCCCCATCGCGTCCTCCACGGACCTGCCGGTGCCGCCACAGTACCCGTACGGCATCGTGGACTTCACGGCCCCCCGGGCGGGCAACTACGACATCCGCGTCTGGCACATTCCGGGCACGCCGACGCCGCGGCTGCAGCTGCTCGGCTGGTCCGAATCGCCCACGCAGATGCAGATCACCACGACATCGGACACGCTCGCGTCGCCGGCTGACAGCGCCAACCCGGCGATGCTCACCGTGGGTGCCGTCCGGCCGCCCGACGGCGCGCAGATCGAGCCGTACAGTTCGCGCGGGCCGACCGTCGACGGGCGAGTGAAGCCTGACCTCGTTGCCGTCGACTGTATCGACACCGTCTCCGAACCCGAGTTCTGCGGCACGAGTGAGTCGACGCCGTATGTGAGCGGCGCCGCCGCGCTGGTCCTCCAGGCGCATCCTTCCTTCACTCCTGCGCAGCTCGCCACGTACCTGAAGAGCCACGCCGTCCCGCTCGGCACGCCGGTGCCGAACAGCGTCTACGGCGCGGGCAGGCTGGACCTCGGTCCGGTGCCCGGGACGGCGACCGGCGTACGCTTCGGGTCGCAGCCACTCGGCGCCGCCGCCGGCGCGCCGTTCGAGATTCAGCCCACCGTCCAGCTCGTCGACGGCGAAGGAGGTCCGGCGACGGCGCCTCCCTCGGGCGCGACGACCGCGACGCTCTCACTGGGTGCGAACCCGAGCGACGGCACGCTGCAGTGCAGCGGCGGGCTGACCGCGAGCTTCGTGCACGGGGTCGCCACCTTCAGTGGTTGCTCCATCGACCAGCCGGGCTCCGGATACACGCTCACCGCCTCGGTGAAAGGTCTGGCACCGGCGACCTCGGCGCCGCTGACGATCAGCCAGGCCGGTGCCTCCGCGCCCGACATCTCGCTCCACGCGAGCGCCTCCGTCATCACCTGGGCGACGGGCGTGTCGCTCACGGCCCAGCTGGCGAGCGGCCCCGGTGGCGCCGCACTCGCGGCGCGGCCGGTCGAGCTCCAGGCGACGCGCGACCACGTGACCTGGTTCCCCATCGCGGAACTCACCACCGACGCGCAGGGGAGCGCGACGTTCGTCTATCGTCCGCCCACGAACCTCTACTACCGCGCGGTCTACACCGGGACCCCGGACATGGTCGCCGCGGCAAGCCAGGTCTCCCGGGTGGTCGTCCGGCAGATCGCGCTGCTGCGTCCCACCAGCGCCGGCGCACTGCGGCAGGTCGCGCCCGGCACCCGGATCACCTTCAGCACCACCGTGCGTCCCGACCGGCCCGAGCTGCCGCCGCCCACCGTGACCTACCGCGTGGAGCGCTGGTCCGGTAGCGCCTGGGTCATGGTCGAGCAGCGAACGACGCTCGCGGATGCGTCCGGGATCGCCCGCTTCACGTGGACGTTCTCCAGTGCGGGCTACTACTACGTCCGCTCCGTCGCCGTCCCAACGCCGTACAACGCGAACAGCGTCTGGAGCTCCGTCGAGCGCTACCTCGTGCGCTGAGCGCGGCGGCCCACGGACGCCCCGACCGGCCGCCCGGTCGCGCGGCGCCGGCTACTCGGCCGTGTCGCGCCGGCTACTCGGCCGTGCCGCGCCGGCTACTCGGCCGACGGGCCGGCGTCGACCTCGTGAGAGGTCCCGGCCGCTGCTTCGCTGAAGGCGACGGTTCGGAACACCTGCAGGCGGGCGCCGGGCTCGCGCCACGCACCAGAGGGCAGGCCTGCCTTCCGGCACACCGCGGCAAGCGTCTGCTCCCGGTCCCATCCCGCGTCGGGCCCGACACCGGGGAGGAACAGGCCACGCCGGAAGCCCCGCTCGACGATGATCCCCTGCCGGACGGGGTCGAACGCGCCCGGATCGCCCAGATCGACTGGCACGTCCAGGACGGAGATCTCGATCGTCAGGTCCTCGAGCTCCTCGGCGGAGACGGGTGGAAAGCGTGGGTCGTCGAGCGCGGCGGCCGCTGCGGCTGTCAGCACGTTCTCCCACAGCGGACGGTGGTAGTCCAGCCTGCCGATGCACCCGCGCAGGCGGCCGTCCAGGGTCAGCGTGACGAACGCGGCGTGCGGCGAGCGGAGCTCGTCGGTCAGGTCGGCTTCCCGGACCCGGGGCGCCGGCGCGCCTCCAACGGCCGCGGCGATCGCCTCGCGCGCCCAGCGCAGCAGCAGGCGCTGCACATCCGCCCCGACACGGGCGGATGCTGCGTCGGCTGCCGGGGGCAGTTCCGTCACGCGGGGGCCCAGTGCAGGTAGCTGAAGGACCAGCTGAACGACGCGATGATCAAGAGTGCAGCCCAGTAGACCACGAAGTACAGGGTAAGACTCAGGACGACATGCCTGAGGAGGTTTCGCAACATACCGCACCCCCCGCGCAAGGCGACTTGGGGACGCGTCCACCAGGAATGTCCACAGTCTCCGGCGCGCGCCTCGGCAGGGGGCAGTGCCAGCCTTCCCGCAGGCCTGGCCACGTGGCCCGGGGCATCCGGCCTGCAGTGGCATCCGGGCCCCCCGACGAGCCGCGTAGAATCGGGCGTGATGACCGGCGCGACAGTTCCGACCGCGTACTGGCACCGTCTCCCGGACGGCCGGGTGCAGTGCGACCTCTGCCCGCGCAACTGCAGGCTGCAGGAGGGACAGCGCGGTCTTTGCTTCGTCCGCGCACGCGAGGGCGACCAGGTCGTCCTGACCACCTACGGGCGGTCGAGTGGCTTCTGCGTCGATCCGATCGAGAAGAAGCCACTCAACCACTTCCTCCCGGGAAGCGCGATCCTCTCGTTCGGCACGGCCGGCTGCAACCTGGCCTGCCGGTTCTGCCAGAACTGGGACATCTCGAAATCGCGGGAGATCGACACGCTGGCGGACGCGGCCTCCCCAGAGGCGATCGCGCGCGCCGCGCAGCGCCTCGGCTGCGCGAGCGTCGCGTTCACCTACAACGACCCGGTGATCTTCCTCGAGTACGCGGTCGACGTGGCCGACGCCTGCCGCGCGCTCGGGATCCGGTCGGTCGCCGTCACGGCCGGGTACATCAACCCCGCGCCCCGGATCGAGCTCTACCGGCACATGGACGCCGCGAACGTCGATCTCAAGGGCTTCACGGAGCGCTTCTACGCCGAGCTGTGCGCCGGGCACCTCGAACCCGTGCTCGACACGCTGCGCTACCTCCGGCACGAGACGTCGGTCTGGTTCGAGATCACCACCCTGCTGATCCCGGGGAAGAACGACTCGGACGACGAACTCGAGGCCGAGACGCGCTGGATCGCCCGGGAGCTCGGCCCCGACGTCCCGCTCCACTTCACGGCATTTCATCCGGACTACCGGCTGCTCGACGCGCCGCCGACCCCGCCCGAGACGCTCACCCGCGCACGCCGGATCGCACTCGCCAACGGGCTGCGCTACGTGTACACCGGCAACGTCCGCGATCGGCGGGGGCAGAGCACGTACTGTCCGGCCTGCGGCGCGCTGTGCATCGAGCGCGACTGGTACGAGCTGGGGACCTACGCGCTGACCGACGACGGCCGCTGCCGCGCCTGCGGGACGACGATCCCGGGGGTGTTCGCTGGCGGCGCGGGCCATTGGGGCTCACGGCGCCTGCCGGTCCGACTCGCCCGCTGGGGCGGCGAGCCACAGCTCGCGCGTTAGGGCGGTCGCGCGGCGCGCCCGTTCCGCCGGCCGCCCCGTCTGCGGCTCGATCGACGAGGGCGGGCTACTCCGCGGTGGGGAGATGCACGTACATCGATTGGATGCCCACGCGGCCGGGGCCCGTGAAGCGGTTGAACACGAGGTTGCCGGCGCCGCCGAAGATTCCCGTCTTCAGGCCCATGACCTTCACGTCCATCGAGACGGACGCGTCCTTGTACACCCATCCGCCCGGCTCGATGTCCACCGTTTCCCCCGGGCCGAGCTGGCGCTCGAAGACGTTGCCGTACCCGTGCAGCCAGAGCGTCCCGGGTGCGCCTGCGGCGGCAAACGTGTCGACGAAGAAGCCGGTGCCCCCGAAGAGCATGTTGGCGACCCCGCGCAGCCGGCGATAGCTGTACTCGATGCCCGCCGTCGCTGCCAGAAACTGGTGCTCTCGGACCTCGACCGCCTGGCCGGCCTGGAGTGGCAGGTGAAAGATGTGGCCCGCACCATCCCGGCTGAAGGCGATCTGGCCGGGACCCTGCGCCTCCACCATGAAGATGTTCATGCCGGCCACCGCGCGTTTGAACGCATTGCGGAGCGGATGCATGCGGATCTCCAGCGAGGGCGTCTTCCACAGCACGATGTGGTGCTCGAAGTAGACGGCGGTGGACCCGTCGAGCTCCATCGTGAGGACCGGCACGAGCTCGCCGTCGGTACGGAACTGGATGCCGGGGGCCTGCCCCTCCTCGATCGTGGTGGGGAGCAGGCGCGGCAGGGTCTCGGTGTGCACGGGACGCTCCTTCCGGCCGCGCGATCCGGGACCCGTGCCGCGGGCGGCCCGCGCGGCACGGTCTTGCCGGGTGCACTCGTCGCCGGGCTCAGCCCTGCGCAGTGCCTGCGGGGCGACCCGCCCGGCTCATTCCTCGCGGGGCGGCCCCACCTCATGATGACGGTAGCAGCGCGCCTCGTAGGTTTCGACCGCGGATCCGTCCAGCCCGCCGACGACGATGAGCGGGTCGTCGACCGAGGCCGGGCGGCCGTTGACCAGGCGCTGGGTCCGCGTCGCGGTGGCGCCGCACACGACGCAGATCGCGGTGAGCATGGTGATCTCGTCGGCCAGCGCCAGGAGCGTGGGCATCGGGCTGAACGGGCGGCCGGCGAAATCCAGGTTCAATCCCGTCACGATGACGCGCCGGCCGGAGCGCCGGAGCGCCTCGACGACCTCGACGATGTGCGCGTCGAAGAACTCGGCCTCCTCGATCCCGACGAGGTCGGCGTCACGCTCGCGGGCGAGGACGAGAATGCGCTCCGGATCCTCGCGCGTCACCAGGAGCGAGGGGAAGCGGGCCTTGCTCCGGCTCTCCGCATAGTCCGGGGGCGTCCGGGTGTCGATGTCGGGACGGACGAGCATCACCCGGCGCCGGGCGATCTCCGCACGGCGCAGCTGGCGGAGGAGCTCGTCGGTCTTCCCCGATGACATGCAGCCGGCGATGACGTGCAGCCAGGGATCCGCGCGGTAGAACATCGTCCCCGATCGTAGCGGCTTTCGGGGGGCCCGGAGCGCTCGGTGAGGAGGAACCGGGGCGCGCCGGCGACGACCGCCGGGCATCGACCGCGCCCCTGACGTGCCCGGACCCCGAAGGACGCTGCCCCCGACGGGCCCGGCCGCTAGCGCTGGATGCGGGCCGACCCGCCTGCCGCGAAGGCCCGAACCTCGGCGAGGGTGGCCATCGTGGTGTCGCCGGGGAACGTCGTCAGCAGCGCGCCGTGCGCCCAGCCCAGCCGGACCGCCTCGTCGGCGGACGCGCCGGTGAGCAGCCCGTAGATCAGGCCGGAGGCAAAGCCATCACCCCCACCAACCCGGTCGAGCACGTCGAGTTCGCAGGTCGGTGCCACGTGCAGGGCGCCGTCGATCCAGGCGACCGCGCTCCAGCGATGCCGGTTCGCTGAAAGCACGTCGCGCAGCGTGGTCGCGACCACCTTCACGCGGGGATACCGGTCGACGACGCGCTCGATCAGCCCGGCAAAGGCGGCCGTATCGAGCCCCGACGAGCGCTCCACCTCGGGGCCCTCCAGCCCGAGCGCCTGCTGCAGGTCCTGCTCGTTCCCCAGCAGCACGTCGACATGCTCGACGATGCGCCGCAGGTTCGACTGCGCGCGCTCCGTCGAGCCGCGGACCCCCCACAGCTTCTGGCGGTAGTTCAGGTCGAACGACACGGTGGCGCCCGCCGCGCGGGCGGCGTCCATCGCCTCGATCGCGAGGTCGGACGCCGTCGGTGACAGGGAGGCGAAGATTCCGCCGCTGTGGAACCAGCGGGTCGAGCCGGCGAAGATCGCCGGCCAGTCGAAGTCACCCGGGCGGAGCTGCGCCGCCGCCTCGTTGGCCCGGTTGTAGAAGACGACGGGAGGCCGGACCCCCTGGCCGCGGTCGCTGTAGACGGTCGCGATGTTCGGGCCGGTCACGCCGTCGTGGGCAAAGCGGCGGTAGATGCCGCTGACGCCCATCGCGCGCACCTGGGCTTCCACGAGCTCCCCGATCGGATAGTCGACCATCGCCGAGACGATTCCCGTGCGGAGCCCGAAGCAGGCCGCCAGGTTGGCGGCCACGTTGTACTCGCCTCCGCTCACGTGGATCGCGCACTCGCGCGCGGCACGAAACGGCACGCTGCCCGGGTCGAGCCGGATGACCAGCGCGCCGAGCGACACGATCTCGGGCGCTGTGCGTGTCAGCGCCTGGCGGTCCGAGGCGTCCATGCTCTCCATCACCCCCTCGTGGAGCGGGAACCAGTGCGCGGATGTGCGCAGGGGGCCCGGCGAACCGGGCCCCCTGCGGCCTGCGCGTTGCGGGCCGTCAGCACGACGGCCTGGTGGAAGACACTACGAACAGACGCCGGCCGTCTTGCACGCCTGCTCGATGGTCTGCTGCGTGGACTGCACGTTGGGGCTGACCACGAACGACGCGATGGCATCCTGGATCGGCGTCAGGAACGCGGGATCGCTCGCCGGCCCGTTGGCCTCGCTGGGGACCAGCTGGTCCTTGGCGAAGTCCTTCTGGGACGTCTGGGAGTACGCGTCGAAGATGCTCGCCGGGCAGTCGCTCCGGGCGCAGATCGAGCCCTTGGGCGGGTTGAACGCTTCCTGGCCCTTGAGCGACCCGACCACCTTCAGCCAGTCGAGCGCCGACTGCTGGTCCTTGATGTTCTTGGGCAGCGTGAAGGAGTCGCTGACCACGATGAAGTCGCCCTGGGTGCCCGGGGCCGGCACGTATCCGAAGTCGACGTTCGGCTTCCAGCCGTTCGCCTCGAAGTAACCCTTGGCCCAGTCACCCATGATGTTCATCGCCGCGGTGCCCTTCTGGACCAGCCCGTCGGCCTGGTCCCAGGTCAGGGACGAGTGGTCGGAGTTCACGTACTGCATCACCTTGGCGAGCGTCTGGAGTGACGTGGTGACCCGCGGATCAGTCCACGGCACCTTTCCCACCCAGATGTTGCGGTAGTCCGTGGGACCCAGGTTCGAGAGCAGGATGTCCTCGAACAGCTGGAGCGAGGGCCACTTGTTCTTGTCGCCCAGCGCGAGCGGCGTGATGCCCTTCGACTTCAGCGTCGCGGCGACCTGGAAGAACTGGTTCCAGGTGGTCGGCGGCTGCAGGTTGTACTCGCTGAAGATCTTCTTGTTGTACCAGAGCACGCCGTTGCGGTGGACGTCGAGCGGGACCGACCAGATGTGCCCGTTCCAGGTGACCAGGTTGATCAGCTGCTGACGGAACTTGCCCGTCCAGCCCTGCTGCTTGAACAGCGAGTCGAGGGGCTGCAGGTAGCCGGTCTTCGCCCAGCTGTCGATGACGTGCGCGCCGGCATGGATCTGGAACGAGTCGGGCGGGTTGCCGCCCTGCATACGGGTCGCCAGCACCGCGTGCGCGTTCGCCCCGGCGCCGCCCGCGACGACCGCGTTCGTGATCTTGATGTTGGGGTACTGCCCGTGGAAGACCTTCTCCAGCGCTGCCAGCCCCTGCGCCTCACCACCGGCCGTCCAGTAGCTGAAGATCTCCAGCTTGCCGGTCGCGGCGGCGCTCGGCGCGGCTGCCGAGGCCCCCGGCGAGGCGGCCGGCGCGCTCGGCGCCGGAGCCTGTGACGCCGTGCTCGCGGACCCGGAACAGGCGCCGAAGACGAGCGCGGACACCGCCACGGCGGCAGCCACCCGCCGGGGCATCGCGTCAGTCAATCTCATGTGCCACTCCTCCTGCGGGCCGGGGCCAGTCGGCGAACTGCCGTGACGGGAACGGCGACCCGGCCGATCGGATGGGGTCTGGCCTGACCAGTCAGACCGATCTACAGAGGTCGTTTAGTATATGCAGAACAGCGTTATTGCGCCGGAACGGCGCCCGTGCGTTCGGTCGCTCGGCCAGAACGTCCGTGTGCCACCCGACGCGTGTCAGCGTGGTGGTATGACTGGACAGACCATCCGAACTCGCGACGCCATCGCCGCCGACCTCGAACAGCAGATCGTCACCGGGCGCCTCGGGGCGGGGAGCCGGCTGCCGTCCGAGCGCCGCTTGTCGGCGCAGTACGGGTCCAGCCGGCCGCTCGTCCGGGAGGCGCTCCGCACGCTGGTCGAGCGCGGCCTGATCGAGGTGCACCCCGGCAGGGGAGCGTTCGTGCGCCGGCCGTCCAGCCTGCACGGCACACGCTGGCTCGACGTCGTGTACCGGCGGCGGCAGCCCACCGCCCGACACCTGAGCGAGGCACGGCTGATGCTCGAGTGCGAGGCGGCCGCCCTCGCCGCCTACCGAGCCGATCTCGACGACGTCACGAACCTGCGGCGCAGGGTCGAGGCGCTGGAGGCCAGCAGCACTCCCGTGGAGAGCGTCCGCAACGATCTTGCCTTCCACCTCGCCGTGGCGGCCGCGGCGCGCAATCCAGTGATCGAGACGATGTTCGCGTCGATCGCCGCACTCGCCGTGGAGCTCATGGTGCGGAGCCAGGGCGACCCGGACGTCATCCGCCGCAGCATGCCGTACCACCGCGCCACGTACGAGGCCATCGCCGGCCGCGACCCGGTCGCCGCCCGCGAGGCGATGCGGGCGCATCTGAGTGTCGCCCAGGAGACGTACGGGGAGGACTACGACCGGATCCTCGACACGATGGCGGTGCGGGCGCTCCAGGTGCTCGGCTCGGCGGCCAGCCTGGAGGAGTTCCTGCGCGCCGTGATTCCCGCGGCAGCCGAGCCGCTTCCCGGGCAGAGCTTCGAGGGCAGGCCTTCCTGACAGCCGGAAAGGAGCCATATGCGTCCCCGCCTGCAGACGATCCTAATTCTCACCCCCGCCATCATCGCCATCAGCTTCTTCGTCTACCTCTTCATCGCCTGGACGGGCTACGCGTCGCTGACGGGCTGGAACCAGGTCCGGCCGCTGAAGAACTTCCTGCCCGACTTTCCCTTCGTCGGGCTGCGCAACTACCAGGAGCTGTTCGGGATCCAGCGCTTCTGGCCCAACGACGTGATGAACACGATCGTCTTCACCGTCACGTTCATCGTGCTCAGCCTGGCCGTGGGGCTCCTGCTCGCGATCCTGCTCGACCAGCACATCCGCGCCGAATCGTTCTTCCGCAACCTGTTCCTGCTCCCCATGGCGATCTCGTTCGTCGTCACCGGGACGATCTGGGCCTGGATCTTCAACCCCAGCACCGGCATCAACGCCCTGCTCGACCCGCTCGGATTGAGCGCGGTCCGCAGCGCGCTCCTGGGGTTCCCGCTCCTGAAGCCGCTGTGGGACATCCTCGACACGCTCCACATCGACGTCCTGCGCCAGGGGCTGTCCACGGACCCACGGTCGGCGCTCGGCACCGTGGTGATCGCGGCGATCTGGCAGATGTCGGGCTTCGTCATGGCGATGTTCCTCGCCGGGCTCCGGGCGATCCCCGATGACGTCCGCGAGGCGGCGCGCGTCGACGGCGCGACGGAGGTGCAGATCTACCGGAAGGTGATCCTCCCCATGCTTCGCCCGGTGGTGGTGAGCGTGATCGTGATCCTCGGGTACATCTCGCTGAAGATCTTCGACCTCGTCTTCGTCATGACGGCGGGCGGTCCCGGGTCGTCGAGCGACTTCCCTTCGATCTTCATGTGGGTGGCGGCCTTCAGCTCGAACCTGTACGGCCTGGGTGCCGCCATCGCGATCGTCATGCTCCTGGCGAGCGCGGCGGTGGTGATCCCCTACATGCGCAGCCAGCTCCGCGGTGAGGTGCAGGCGTGACCGGAGCAGCCGCGCGGATCGGATCGCGCCCCGTGCGGCGACGCGGGCTCACCTGGCGCCGGGCCCTCATCTACCTCGTCCTCGCCGCGTTCGGCGTCTTCTACCTGCTGCCCATGTACGTCGCCCTCGCCAGCAGCCTGAAGACGGTCGCCGAGGTCCACACGACGAGCATCTGGGCGCTGCCGAAGGGCATCAACTTCAACGCCTGGGCGGAAGCGCTCCAGCCTCCCCTCGCCAACTCCGGTGGGATCGGGTCCGGGCTCGAGAACAGCTTCATCATGGTGATCCCCGCGGTGATCGTCTCGTCGATCTGGGGGTCGATCAACGGGTACCTGCTGAGCAAGTGGCGGTTCCCGCACGCCGACGCCGTGTTCGGGTTCCTCCTGTTCGGCATGTTCATCCCGTACCAGGCGATCCTGATCCCGCTCGTGCTGTTCCTCGAGCAGCTGCATCTCTACGACACGCTCGCCGGCCTCAGCCTGACCAACATCGTGTACGGCATCCCGATCACCACGCTGATCTTCCGCAACTACTACTCCGGGATCCCCACCGAGCTCGTCGAGGCCGCGCAGGTCGATGGGGCGGGCATCCTGGGCATCTACCGACGCGTGATTCTCCCGCTGTCGGTGCCCGGCTTCGTCGTCGTCGTGATCTGGCAGTTCACCACCATCTGGAACGAGTTCCTCTTCGCGGTGACACTCACGAGCGACCCGAGCAGCCAGCCGGTGACCGTCGCCCTGCAGAACCTGGCGGGCTCGTTCGCCGCCCTCTACAACGTGCAGATGGCGGGGTCGCTCATCACCGCCATCCCCACGATCGTCGTGTTCGTGTTCCTGGGCCGCTACTTCGTCCGCGGCCTGCTGGCCGGCTCACTGAAGGGGTAGGCGCATGTGGATCGATGTGACCGTCCCGCTCCGCCCGGGGATGCCGACCTTCCCCGGTGAAGAGGGCCCCACATTCGACTTCGTCAAGGCGATCGACCGGGGTGACCCCGCCGACGTGACCCGGCTCCGCATGGCCGCCCACACGGGCACGCACGTCGACGCGCCGTGCCATTTCCTTCCCGGTGCGGCGGGGGTCGAGGCGCTCTCGACGGAGGCGCTCGTCGGTCCCTGCCTGGTCGTCGACGTCCCTGACGGGCCCGACGCGTCCGCGGACGACCTGCGCGCGGTCGTCGGGGATCGGGCCCCGGAGCGCGTGCTGCTGCGGACGCGCAACAGCCGTGGGCCGTCGCCGTCATGGTCGCGCGACGCGTTCGACGATGGCTTCGCCGCCCTCGCGGCCGACGGCGCGCGCTGGCTGGTGGCACGTGGAGTCCGGCTGGTGGGGATCGACTACCTCTCGATGGAGCCGTATGGGGCCAGCCCGGCGGAGACGCACCTTGCCCTGCTCGGCGCCGGGGTGACGATCGTCGAGGGCCTCGACCTGCGCGCGATCGAACCGGGCGCCTACGAGTTGATCGCCCTGCCCATCAGGCTGGTGGGGCGGGACGGCGCGCCCGCACGCGTCCTGCTGCGGCCACGCGGCGACGGGTGACGGCTTCAGCCGCGCAAGGCGATCGGCCTCTCGCGTGTCGTCCGTGCCGCGCTGGCGAGAGGCCGCGCAGGCCGTCCGGCATCGGACTGGGGAGTCGACGCCGTGTTGCGCATCCGCGTCGGGTCGGACCGCAGGCGACAGTGGCTCCGGCCGTGACTGCCCATCGTCGGCACCCCCGGTAGACTGTCCGGATCATGTTCCTCTTCGACCGCAGACGACAGACCCTTCCCTCCCCTGACGAGGCGCTTCCGGGCCGCCCGACGCCGGTCCAGATCTCGGGCAGGCACTTCGTGAACGGCGCCTCGATCGTGCCGCCCTGGCCGCAGGGCGCGCAGACAGCGATGTTCGCCTTCGGGTGCTTCTGGGGCGCCGAGAAGGACTTCTGGCAGACGAAGGGCGTGCTCGCCACGGCGGTCGGCTATGCCGGCGGGATCACGCCGAACCCGACGTACGAGGAGGTGTGCACCGGCCTCACGGGTCACGCCGAGACGGTGCTCGTCGTGTACCACCCGGCCGCCGTCACGTACGAGGAGCTCCTGCAGGTCTTCTGGGAGCACCACGACCCGACGCAGGGGATGCGCCAGGGCAACGACAGCGGCACGCAGTATCGATCGGTCGTCTTCGTCGCGAACGAGGAGGAGCGGCGCGCCGCAGAGGCCTCGCGCGCCGCGTACCAGGAGCGACTCCACGCCGGCGGGTTCGGCGACATCACCACCGAGATCGCCGACGCCGGCCCCTTCTACTACGCCGAGGAGTACCACCAGCAGTACCTTGCGAAGAATCCTGACGGGTACTGCCCCGACCACTCGACGGGGGTGGGCTGTCCGGTGGGGCTGTTCGCGAGGGACGCCGGCCAGTAGGCGGCCGAGAACCAAAGGAGTCGTCGTGGTGAACCTGCGGGGGCCGTGGTGGCTGGGCGCCATCATCGGCATCGTCGTCCTGGCCCTGGGCATCGCGCTCGGCCGGGTGCCGCTGACCGGGGCCGGCGGTTTGATCCTGGTGATCTCGGGGGGTCGGTTCCTGCTGGCCGGCCGCTGACAAGACGACAACCCGATTGAGCCTCCCGGCCCTTGTTCGGGACAGGGCAGATCGGCGAGCATCGCTCGAGTCGCTCAGAGGAAGGCCGAGCGCCGTGCTCGGCACCATCGTGTGGCTCTCGACGGGCGAGTTCGTGTTCTGGGTGATCTTCATCGGCGGCGGCATGGTGACCGGCCTGGCACTCGGCAGCGCGAGAGCATCGGGTACGCGTTGAGCCCGCCTCAGCGAACCTGCCGGAAGCCGCAACCGATCGCCCAATTGCCGCGCTCGGGTATTCGGCCCAGCGGAGAAACGGGCCCTTGGAGGCCCAGGGAGGGGACATCGTGTCGAGGCGAGGTGTCGGAGCATGCATGCTGCTGGTCGCGGCCATCGTCTACTCGGTCGATTTCGCCGCGCGCCACCTCGGCGCGATGGTGTTCATCTCCGGGAAGACGGGCGCGCTCGACCCGCAGTACTCGTACGCCGTGAACGTCGGCGGACAGCTCCTGCTGCCCGTCGCCGCGATCGCGCTCCTGCTCGGCATCGCATACCTCGCGTGGGCGGAAATCCGCCCCGAAGATCGGCAGTGAGGCGGGGGCTCGGTCGGGGGCGTCGCGTTCGGCGCAGTGGACCTCACGCCACTCCAGGGGTCACCGATGACGGGCCGTGAGCGCCGCCGGGAGCTCCGGGCAGCCTACGCGCAGCGCCGGGCAGACGCGGGCGTGTACGTGCTGCGGAACGTGGTGACCGGCCGGGTTCTCGTCGGCTCCTCGACGGACCTCAGGGCGGTCCGCAACCGGCTCGCGTTCGGTCAGGCCACCGGATCCACGGGAGTGCTCGACCGCCGCCTGGTTCCGGACGCCCAGGCCCACGGGCTCGACACCTTTGTGTGCGAGGTGCTCGACACGCTCGACATCCGGGCCGACATGTCACCGGCGCAGATACAGGACGACCTGCGGGTGCTCGAGGCACTCTGGCGCGAGCGGCTCGCGGACACCCCGCAGTACTGATCTCCGCATCTGCACGGATGGTGCCCCGTCTTGCGAGGGGCGGTTGTGTGCTCCCGGTGAGGGACCGATGGTCGGGCTACGCCCTGGTCAGCCGCACCTCGGTGCCGCGACGGAGCGAGTTGGGGATTTCCGCTATCCGATCGACGTGGTCGACGAGCTCGGCGAGCGCCTGGTCGGAGGCATCGCCGGCCACCTCCACCCGGTACTCGATCGACGTCGACATGGCCGGGCTGCCAACATAGTCGCTGTCCGCCTCGACGCGCACGCGGTGCAGCTGGATGCCGCGCCCGGCCGCCTCCCGGAACAGATCGTTCGAGATGCAGGCCGCCACGGCCATGTTCAGGAGCTGCCCCCCGTTGAAGCCGAGCCCACGGCCTCCGGCTGCAGCCGGGCGATCGACGACGACGGTCACGGAGCCCCCCCATCCCAGCGCCGTGGGCCCACCATCGACCGACCGGACGTCCACTCGATACAGGTCAGACATCGCATCCTCCACAATCGGTGACCGAATCCTACCCGGCAGAGCTCATCGCGCCCGCTGCCCACCCGCGCGGGGGGTGCCTCCGACGGGATCAGGGCAGGTTGCGGCGAGGCCGAGACCCACGGACTGCAGCGCTGACCCAGGCGGGCATGGACAGGCGGCCGAGCGAACGCCAGCATGTGCCCGTGACAGCTGATCGGTCCGCCGGGAGCGGCGTGCCGGACGATTACGAGGCGGACCTCGTCGAGTGGGGCAAGGCGGTGCGACTGACGACGACCGGCCGCCGGAGCGGACGCAGCGCCGGAGCGGTCGTGGGATTCGTCGAGGAGCCGGGCGGGAACCTGCTCGTCGCCGCCGGATCTCGGCGTGCGAACTGGGCGCTGAACCTGCTCGCGGACCCGGCCTGCGAGGTCACCCTGCGGGGCACCGGATATCCAGCACGGGCCGAGCGACTCGAGGGCCCGGAGCGCGCGAAGGCCGTGGTCGACCTGATCCTGAAGTACGGCACGCCCAGCGAGCGGCTCGGGGCAGGGCCGGTCTTCCGGCTCCGGCCAGCGCCCGGGCCCCGCGCCTGAGATCAGGACATCCATCCCCCGCGCGGGCCATGCACGGTCCGGCGACAGCCCGGGCCATATGAGCGCCCGCACCGGGCCGATTTGAGGCCGTAGCTACGGAAGTACGGTATTCTGGAGGTATGGAGCGTGCGGACGCCGCGGTCGATCCCGTCGCATCCCGGCTGGACCGGCTCGAGCGGCGGGTGACCGCCCTCGAGCGCCGCGATCACCCCGACAGGCCGGCGGCGTCGGATTCGGCCCGGGTCGGCGACGTCGCTGACGCGGACCGCTTCTGGGCGCTGGTCGGACTGCAGTCGAGGCTCGAAGGCCGGAGCGCCGTGCTCTTCACCGGGTCGGTCACGCTGCCCGGCGGCGCGCACTACGAATGGCAGCAGGGCGCCGACACCGACCACCTGCTATCGGGTGCGTGGGACACCGTCGGGGATGTACTGGGCGCACTGGGGCACCCGGCGCGCCTGGCCATCCTGCGGGAGGTCCTCCGCGGTGCGACCGGCGTCGGCGAGATCGGCGCCATCGAGCGGTTGGGGACCAGCGGGCAGTTGTACCACCACCTGCGGGAACTCGTCGCGGCAGGCTGGCTCCGCTCCATGGGACGCGGCCGGTACGAGGTACCTGGACCGCGCATCGTGCCGCTGCTCGTCATCCTGGCCGCCGCGCAGCGCTGACACGGCATCTCGGGGGTCGGGCAGCGAGAAAGGGGTTCGGATGACGCCATTCCGGTTCAAAGATCTGGCCCTCCGGTGCCTTGTCGTCGTCGCGGTGATCGGCGTGGGGTACCTCGTCGGCACGCAGGTCGAGGGAGTGGGCGGCGGGCTTCTGACGGGCGCGGCCCTGGGAGCCGGCGTGCTCGTGGCCGTATCTCATGACGGCCTGCAGCGCGGAGAGTCCACGGCGCCCACGGGGCGGCGGGCGAACCGATCCACTGATCGCAGGGGTCGGTAGCGCCGGGTCCTCCAATGCTGCCGAACGGCCCTAGGCCGGTTCGGTGTCGGTGCTCGATCCTCGCCCAAGCGGGAGGGAGGTGCTCACGTGACCCTACTTGTCGACGCCCTGCAGAAGCGCTTCGGGACGGTCCAGGCGCTCGACGGCGTCAGCTTCATCGCCCGGCCGGGCCAGGTGTTCGGGTTCCTCGGCCCGAACGGCGCCGGCAAGACCACGACGATGCGGATCGTGCTCGACATCCTGCGTCCGGACGCGGGATCCGTCGCCTGGCGGGACCGACCGACCCACAGCTGGCCGCGCGACACCTGGGGGTACCTCCCGGAGGAGCGGGGCCTGTACCCCCGCATGAAGGTGCTGGATCAGCTGGTGTTCTTCGCCTCGCTGTACGGCGTGCCCCGGGAGCGCGCACGGCGCGAGGCGCTCCACTGGCTGACCCGCTTCCGGGCGCCCGAGTACGCCGATCGACGCGCCGAGGAGCTCAGCAAGGGCAACCAGCAGAAGATCCAGTTCATCGCCGCGATCATGCACGACCCCGATGTGCTGCTGATGGACGAGCCGTTCTCGGGCCTCGATCCAGTGAACGTGGCGCTGCTGAAGGACGCCTTCCTGGAGATGCGCGACCGGGGCAAGACCCTCGTGTTCAGCACGCACCAGATGGAACAGGTCGAGGAGATGTGCGATGCCATCGCCATCATCGACCGGGGCCGGATCGTCGTGACCGGGGAGACGCGCGAGGTGAAGCGCCAGGCGGGCCGGCGTGTCGTGCGCCTGGGCGTGGCAGGCGATCCTGACCTTCGCTGGCTGGACAACCTGGACGGCGTGAGAGTCACCCGCTCGGGGCTCGACTACCACGAGCTCGAGGTGCGCGACGGCCGGGAGCCTGAAACCATCCTGCAGGAAGCGCTGGCAAGGAACGAATACGTCACGCGCTTCGAGATCGGCGAGCCATCCATCGAGGAGATCTTCATCGAGCACGTGGGAATCGCGCCCGAGGAGGAACGCCGGCTGGCGGCCGTGACATCCGGGAACGGGGGGAAGTAGAGGTGTCGAGGTCGCTCTTCCGGAACATCGCCTCCGTCGCCCGACGCGAGTACGTCTGGCGGGCCCGGTCGCGCACGTTCGTGGTCACGACGCTCTTCCTGGTCGTCGCGGCGCTTGCGCTCGCGCTTGCACCGGTGGCGGTCAACTACTTCGAGCGGACATCAGGGCAGAAGATCGGCGTGGCCGTGGAGGCTGCCGACCTGACCAGCGATCCCGTCGCGATCCTGGACGGCCTGCTGAACGCACCCGCCGGCGTCGGCAGCGCACCCACGGACGCGTCAGGCCAGAAGTCGTTCACCGTGTCCAAGGTCGGTGACGTGGCGACCGCGCGCGCCCAGGTCCAGGACGGCAAGCTCAACGCCCTGCTGGTCGTCGACCGGGTCGCCGACGGCGGACTGACGTTCACGCTGTTCACCGACGACGCACCGAACGGGCGGACGGCGCAGCTGGTGCAGCAGGCCGCGACCTCGATCGCGGTCCAGGACCGCCTGTCGCGCGCCGGCATCGCGCCCTCGGCACAGGCGGGGCTGTTCGCCCCGCCCACCTATGAGATCCGTTCGCCCGACCCGAACCGAACCGCTCCGAAGACGCCGGGCCTCGCCCAGGACGTCACCAGCACACTCGTGGGAACCGGCCTGTCGATCTTCATCTTCGTGGCGATCATCCTGTACGGGACGTGGGTGGCCATGAGCGTGGTCGAGGAGAAAAGCAGCCGCGTGATGGAGTTGATCCTGAGCGCCGCCTCACCGCTCGAGCTGCTTTCCGGCAAGGTCGTGGGCGTCGGGGCCGTCGCGCTCACCCAGTACGTGGCTGTCGCGGTGCCCGCCATCGTGGCGATGCTGTTCCAGGGCCAGATCGCGTCGCTCGTGCTGGGCGAACCCGCCGGGTCGGTACAGCTGCCGGGCGGGCTGACACTCCCGGTCCTGCTGACGTTCACCGTCTTCTTCGTGCTCGGGTTCGCGATGTACGCCGTGCTGTTCGCGGCGGCCGGCTCGCTCGTCAGCAGGCAGGAAGACGTGAACACGATCGTGATGCCCATGACGCTCGTGTCCGGCGTCGGCTACTTCGTCTCGATCTACGCATCCACCGGGTTGTTCGACCTCAACGCGCCCTGGGTGATCGTGCTCTCGCACGTGCCGTTTCTGAGCCCGTACCTGATGGTGACGCGGGTCGCGGCGGGAAAGGTGGTCGTCTGGGAGCCGTTCCTCGCAGCGCTCCTGCTGCTCCTCACCACGGTCGCCGCGATCTGGGTGGCCGCCCGGATCTACTCGGCCGGCGTCCTGATGTACGGACAGAAGCCGGGCGTGCGAGTGCTGCTGAAGGCGATGCAGGCGGCGCGCTGAAGGCAATCCGCGCCGCACGCTGAAGGCATCCGGGCCCCGCGGGTTCGGCGCGTTCCCAGGCGGTGGCGCGTCTCCCGGGCGGTGGCACGTCTCCCGGGCGGTGGCGCGCATCCCGGCCCGGCGCGCGTCTCCCGGGCGGTCCATGCCGCGGGCCGCTACGCTGTCGGCGATGAAGGCGCTCATCCTCACCAACGAATTCCCACCTCACGCGTACGGCGGGGCGGGTGTGCACGTCGCGGAGCTCACGAGAGAGCTGCGTCGCCTGATCGACGTCGAGGTGCGCACCTTCGGCACGCACGACGACCGGGAGGCCGGCTGGCGCGTGCGCGGTTACCCGGTCGAGCTCGATGTCGGGGGTGCGCCGGAGAAACTCCGGCCGCTGCTCTCGGCGCTCAGCCGCGACCTGAGCTTCGCCGCCGACCCCGTCACCGCCGACGTCGCGCACTGCCATACCTGGTACACGCACCTGGGCGGCATCCTCGTGCGCCTCGCCTACGGCGTGCCGCTCGTGATCACCGTGCATTCACTCGAGCCGTTGCGGCCGTGGAAGCGCGAGCAGCTCGGCGGAGGGTACGACGTCTCGACGTGGGTCGAGCGGACGGCGCTCGAGATGGCCGACGCGGTGATCGCCGTGTCGAGCAGCACCCGCGACGATGTCCTGCGGCTCTTCGACGTTCGGCCCGAGCGGATCCACGTCATCCCCAACGGAATCGACACGCACGGGTTCCACCACGTGGACGCGACCGATGCCCTCGCTCGGTATGGGATCGATCCCGCGGTGCCGTACGTGCTCTTCGTCGGTCGGATCACCCGTCAGAAGGGAATCCGCCACTTGCTCGACGCCATCGCACACCTGTCACCCGACGCCGGCGTGGTCCTCTGCGCCGGCGCTCCCGACACCGCCGAGATCGCCGCCGAGACGGAGGCGGGTGTGCGTGCCGCGCAGGCGGGGCACGCGAACGTGACCTGGATTCGGGAGATGGTCGACCGCCCCACGCTGCTGCAGCTGTACTCGCACGCCGCCGTCTTCTGCTGTCCCTCCGTGTACGAGCCGTTCGGGCTCATCAACCTCGAGGCGATGGCCTGCGGCACGCCCGTGGTCGCGAGCGCGGTGGGGGGGATCCCGGAGGTCGTCGCCGAGGCGGAAACCGGGCTGCTCGTCCCGTTCGAGCCCGCCACCGATGGGCTCGGACCGGCTCACCCCGGGGAGTTCGCCCGTGCGCTCGCCGGAGCGCTGAACTCGCTGCTCGCCGACCCAGTGCGGCGAAAGGAGATGGGCGCCGCCGGCCGCCGTCGTGCGGTGGAGCGGTTCGGCTGGGAAGCCGTTGCCCGCCGCACCGTCGAGCTGTACCAGGGCCTGATCGGCTGACCTGGGTGCCCTCCCGGGGGCCGGACCGGGAGCCGCGCGCCTCTCGACTGCCCGGTGCGGTCGCCGGGCCCCGCGCAGGGCGGTCGCGCCGGCTGCAGCGCGCACGGACGGGGCGGCACGGACGGGACGGTACGGACGGCCGAATGGCACTTCCGCGCAGCGTGCGAAATACGCTGAGATGCAGCCGCGGAAGGGAGGCAGGGAATCCACATGCAGCAGCGGGATACGAGCGCCCAACGAGTTCCGCTCGTGCTCGGCGCGGTTCTGGTCGGGGTGGGAATCGTCTTCCTGGTGGCCCAGCAGATGGCGGTCGACATCGGCGCCGGTGGCTGGCCCCTGTGGGTGCTGATTCCCGGAGTGGTGATCCTCGCCGGCGGATTGGCCGTCGGCGGCGAAGTGGGCAGCGGCTTCAGCGCCGTCGGCAGCATGATCGCCATGACGGGACTCCTGTTGTTCTACCAGGACCGGACGGGCCACTGGGAGAGCTGGGCGTACGCCTGGGCACTCGTCGCTCCCGGGGCGGTGGGTGCGGGGCTGTTCCTGCACGGGCTGGTGAGCGGTCGACCCGACCTGGTGCGCGGCGGAGCCGCCGCCGCGACCACGGGCGTCGCGATCTTCCTCGTCGGCGCGCTGTTCTTCGAGGTTCTGCTCGGGATCGGCGGGCATCCGCTCGGCCAGACAGGAGACATGCTGCTGCCCGCCGCTGTTGTCGTGCTCGGTGTCCTGATCCTGGCCGGAGCGTTCTTCCCGGGGCGGGTCACACCGGGAGCACCCGCGCGCCCGGGCGGCGGGCCGATCCCCGACGCGCCCCCGCCGACACCTCCCTCCCCGGTGGGCCCAGGTGGCCCCGGCATGACCGCGCAGTTCCGGCCCGTCAGCGGCGCAGTGCACGTCGATGGTCCTGCTGCGTATGAGGCGGGCAGTGGGCTGTCCGGCGTAGGCGGCGCGCCCGATGCCACGGCCGGCGCTCACGCCGGCGCGCAGCCGGGTCCACGAGCCGACGCACGAGCCGCCGGGTCGCCGGGAAGCGCCGAGTCGCTCGCCTTCGACCTGGCCGGCGCCCTGCGGGCGGACGTCCAGCTCGAGTTCGGCGCCGGGCGCCTGTTCGTTTCGGGCGCCGCGCCCGGACGTCTCCTCGATGGGAGCTTCAGCGCGGGCAGCGTCCGCCACGAAGTGTCGCCCGACGGCCAGATTCGCCTGTCGAACGCCGTCATGCCGGTCGGATGGGCGGGATGGCCGCCGCACGAATGGCACGTCGGCATCTCCACGGAGGTGCCGGTGCGGCTGCGCGTCGCCACGGGCGCCAGTGAAGCGGAGCTGGACCTGTCGTCCCTGCGCGTCCAGGAGCTGCAGCTGAAGGTCGGGGCGAGCGAGACCCGCGTCCGGCTGCCGGCGAACGCCGGCGCGACGCTGGTCGATGCCGAGGTCGGCGCCGCGAAGCTGTTGCTGCAGGTGCCCGCCGGGGTCGCCGCCCGCATCCGGACGGCCATGACCCTGGGGAGCGTGGACGTCGACAATCGGCGGTTCCCGCAGGTGCCAGGAGGCTTTGCCTCACCCGACTACGAGCAGGCGCAGAACCGCGTCGAGATCGACTTCCGAGGCGGCGTGGGCAGTCTCGAGGTGCGCTGAAGCCAGCGGGCGTGCCGGGGCGGAGGCCGCCGGGCAGCCCCCTCCCGAGCAGGCCGTCCGGCGGCCGGACACGCCAGGCTGACGGCCGTCGGCCTCAGGTGCCGGCTCGGTCGCTCAGCTCGTCCCAGGGGTCGACCCCCGCCAGGAGGGCCGCCGCGCGCTCCAGCGCCCGACGCTGCGCGCGGTAGCGCGCCTGCGCCTGCTCGATCGTGGTCCGGCTGAAGCGCACGCGGTCGCCCGTCGCGAGCTGTGCAAGCACGGGCAGGTCGGCCCGGATGACGACCAGGGGCACCGGGTAGCCGCCCACGGTCGGCGCGTCGGCGAGCAGCACGATGGGCGACCCATCGGGCGGCACCTGGATGGCGCCCCACACCGTCCCGGCCGACACGAGCTGGCCCTGCGGCGCGATGCCTTCCAGCGCAGCTCCGGCGAGGCGAATGCCGGTCCGGTCGCTGGCGGGGCCGACGTCCCACGCATGCTCCAGCAGCGCGTCGAGCGCCGCGGGTGGGAAGCGGCCCGCATGGGGCCCACCGACCACGTGGAGGGCAACTGGCGGCTGTTGCGGCGCCAGCGCGTCGATGCCGCCCGGCCACCTCCGTCCGGCCAGGTCCAGTCGCTCGGGGCCGACCGCGGTCAGACGATCGCCCGGGAGCAACGGGCGTCCTTCCAGCCCGCCGAAGCCACCCGGCAGGCAGGTGGAGGCCGACCCCAGGACGCGCGGCACGGCGATCCCGCCGCGCAGGGCGAGGTAGGCCCGTGTCCCGCTCCGCCGCCCGGCGAAACGGAGGTGCGTGCCAGCACGGAGCAGGTGCACCCGTAGCGGCGCCAGCGTGCGCGCCTCCTCGGGGACGAGCGCACCGAGATCGGCGCCCGCGAGCGCGACCGTGCAGGTGGTCCGCACGGCCAGCACCAGGCCGCCGAGCGTCACTTCGAGCACCGGCGCGCCAGATACATTGCCCTGGAGCAGATTGGCCGCGGCCATGCTCCATGGGTCGCAGGCGCCACCGACCGGCACCCCCAGGTCGGCGTGGCCCGGCCGACCGGCATCCTGGATGGTTGCCAGCGGTCCGCCGTCGACGACCTCCAGCACCGGCGCTCCCGCCGCTCTAGACAGGCCGGAAGCGCACGATGTCTCCCGGTGCGAGCAGCGCGGGCGGGTCGCGCAGCGGGTCCCAGACGACCGTGTCCGTGCGCCCGATCAGCTGCCAGCCGCCCGGGGTGGCGCGCGGGTAGATACCCGTCTGCGTCCCGGCGATACCCACGCTGCCGGCGGGCACCCGCGTTCGAGGCGTCCTCCGGCGCGGAGTCGCCAGGGCCGCCGGCAGGACCCCCAGGTAGGCGAAGCCCGGGGAGAAACCGAGCATGAAGACGCGGTACGGCACGCTGCAGTGGAGCTCGACCACCGCCTCGGGCCGCAGCCCGTGCAGCGCGGCGACCTCCGCCAGGTCCGGACCGTCGACGCCGCCGTACCGCACGGGAATCTCGAGGGGCCGATCGGATCCAACCGCAGGCGTCGCGGCCGCGGCCGCCAGCCCGGCGCAAAGCTCGCGCAGCCTGTCCCGCGCCACCGGGTAGGCGACACCTTCGGGATCGTACGGCACCAGCAGGCTGCTGTATCCCGGCACGGGCCGTCCCCAGGCGGCGAGCGGCGAGCGATCTTCCCGCACCATCTCGGCGAGCACATGCGCCCGCCGGTTGAGCTCCACGTCGATGGATTCGCCGAACGTCACCAGCAGCGCGGCGTCGCCGTACGGGACGATCGTCGGTTCGTCGCCGCCGCGGGGGACCGGGCCGCTCCCGGCAGAGGCCGGCTCGCCGATGCCAGCAGGGCCGACGACGCCAACAGGGCCGCCGACGTTCGTCGGCTCACTGCCGGGGACCGGGCCGCTCCTCACCCGGCCGATCCGAGCGGCGCCGTTCCCTTCGCGCGCAGCATCGCGGCGTCGAG
>JBJKRK010000050.1:0-3275 GCA_046704705.1 Candidatus Limnocylindrales bacterium
TGGGCAAGGGCGTCGTGCGCGCCAAGGACGCGCCCGGCTTCATCGCGAATCGACTGGGCACGCATGCGACGCTCGCCGCCCTGCAGCTCGCGGCGGCGCTGGGCCTCGGCGTGGACGAGGTGGACGATCTCTCCGGGCCGCTGCTCGGCCGGCCGCGCTCGGCGGTCTTCCGGACGCTCGACCTGGTGGGCCTGGACGTCTTCGCGAGCGTGGTCCGCGATCTCGGCGCGGCACTTCCCGCGGACGACCCGGATCGCGCGCTCTTCGCGCTGCCGGCACCCGTGGAGGAGATGCTCCGGCGAGGCCTGCTCGGCAGCAAAGTCGGCGCAGGCTTCTACCGCCGCGACGGCGACGAGATCCTGGCTCTCGACCTCGAGACGCTCGAGAACCGGCCGCGCCGGCGACCGCGGAGCGGCGTGGTCGAGGCGGCGCGTGCGATCGACGAGCCGGCGCGCCGGCTGGCCGCGCTTCTGGCCGGCGACGACGTCCCCACGACGTTCATCCGGCGGGGGCTCGCGCGCAGCCTGTGGTACGCGGCGACGGTGGGCACGTCGATCGCCGATCAGGTCGTCGACGTCGACCGTGCGATGCGCTGGGGGTTCGGGTGGAGCCAGGGGCCGTTCGAGACGGTCCAGCTGCTCGGGGCGGAACGGGTCGCCGCGCTCGTGGCGGCGGAGGGTCTGGCGGTGCCCGGACTGCTCGCCGCCGCGGCCGCGGCGGGTGGCTTCTACGCCGACGGGGGGACGCTTCAGCTCGACCTGGCGACGCCGCGTGCCGGGTCGACGCCCGGGACGTCGGTCGCGGAGGGGAAGGCGCCATCGTCGGCGTCCGGGCGCGTGGCGGCGCCAGTGTCCGGGTCCGGACGGGCGTCTGAGGCACCCGCGCCCGCGTCCGGGCAGGTGTCAGAGGCACCCATGTCCGGACCCGGGCGAGTGTCCGGGGCACCCGCGCCCGCCGGCGCGACACCGGCCATGCTGCCGGTTCCCGAGCGACCCAGGGTCATCGAGCTGGGCGCTCGCCGCCGCTCGGCCGGCACCCTTGCCGGCAACTCGGCGGCCAGCCTCGTCGCGCTCGACGGCGGCCTGGCCCTGGAGCTGCACGGCAAGCTGAACATCATCGGCCTGGACTCGATCGAGATGCTCCGCCGGGCCGTCTCCCTCGCCGACGATCGCGGCGAGCCGCTGGTGATCGCGACTGACGCCGCCGATTTCAGTGCCGGCGCGAACCTCGCGCTGCTCCTGCTCGAGGCCGACGACGAGGAATGGGACGAGCTGGACCGCGGGGTGCGCGACTTCCAGGCGGCCACGCGGGAGATGCGCGCGGCCGGCGTCCCGGTCGTGGTCGCGCTGCGCGGCCGTGTCCTCGGCGGCGGGTGCGAGATCGCGGTCGCGAGCGACCACGTGCAGGCGGCCGCCGAAACGTACATGGGGTTTGTCGAGCTGGGAATGGGCCTCATTCCGGCTGGCGGCGGGTCGACCGAGATGGCGCGCCGGGCCGCGGCACGGGCCGTCGACGGCACCTGGGGCGACGCATTTCCATTCTTCGCCCAGACGTTCGAGGCGATCGCCACCGCGCGGGTCTCGACCGGAGCGGCCGACGCGCGACGCCTGGGGCTCCTCCGCGAGACCGATGGGATCAGCGTCGACCCCGACCGCGTCGTGGCCGACGCGGTCACGGCCGGCCGCGCCATGCTCGAGCTGGGCTACCGGCCCCCACTCGGGCGCCCGATCCAGGTCCTGGGACGGCGCGGCATCGCGGCCGCGGAGGCGCTCACCAGCAACCAGGTCGACGGGCGGTACATCAGCGCGTACGACCGGCACCTGGCGACCGAGCTGGCACGGGTGATGTGCGGCGGTGACGTGGCCGAGGGGAGCGAGCTGTCCCTCGACTACCTGCACGATCTCGAGCGGGAGGCGTTCCTGCGCCTGCTCGGCGATCGCCGCACGCGCGACCGGATCCGCCACTTCCTGCGAACCAAGAAGCCGTTGCGCAACTAGCGAGTCGGAGGCTGCATCGTGCGCGAAGCCGTCATCGTCAGCGCCGTGAGAACCGCGGTCGGCAAGGCGCCCCGCGGGGCACTGCGGGAGACACGTGCGGACGAGCTCGCGGCGGTCGCCGTCCGTGAGGCGGTCGCGCGGGTGCCCGGCCTCACCCCGGAAGCGGTGGAGGACCTGATCCTGGGCTGTGCCATGCCGGAGGGCGAGCAGGGGCTCAACGCCGCCCGCCCGGTCGGGCTCGCCGCGGGGCTGCCGGTGCACACCTCGGCCATGACGGTCAACCGGTTCTGCGCCTCGGGCCTGCAGGCGATCGCGCTGGCCACGCAGTCCGTCGCGTTCGGGCAGGCGGACGTCGTGGTCGCCGGCGGCATGGAGTCGATGAGCGCCGTGCCCATGACGGGCCACCACTTCGCGCCCTCGCCGCAGCTCACCGCCGCGTGGCCCGAGGTGTACATCTCGATGGGCCTGACCGCCGAGGAGGTGGCCCGCCGGTACGGCGTCGCGCGGGACGCGCAGGATGCCTGGGCGCTCCGCTCGCATGAGCGTGCCGCCGCCGCCCAGGATGCCGGGCGCTTCGCGGACGAGATCGTGCCGCTGGCAACGCGGCGCACGTCCGTGCGCGACGGGCGCCCGACGGTCGAGGCGCTGACCTTCGAGCGCGACGAGGGAGTGCGGCGCGACACGAACGCGGCGGCGCTGGCCAGCCTCAAGCCCGTGTTCGCGCGCGGCGGCTCCGTGACCGCCGGCAACAGCTCCCAGATGAGCGACGGCGCGGCGGCCGTCGTGGTGATGAGCCGCGAGCGGGCCAACGAGCTCGGCGTGCCCCCGCTGGCGCGTCTGGTCGCCTTCGCGACCGCCGGCGTGAGCCCCGAGGTGATGGGCATCGGCCCCATCGTCGCGGTGCCCCGCGTCCTGCGCCAGGCCGGCCTCGACCTCCACGACATCGACCTGATCGAGCTGAACGAGGCGTTCGCCTCGCAGGTGGTGGCCGTGGTCCGCGAGCTCGGCTTCGACGAAGCGCGCACGAACGTGAACGGGGGCGCGGTCGCCCTGGGCCACCCGCTCGGCGCGACAGGCACCAAGCTCACTGTGCAGATCATCCACGAGCTCGCCCGGCGCGGGCAGCGCTACGGGCTGGTGACCATGTGCGTGGGCGGCGGGCAGGGAGCCGCGGGAATCATCGAGCGCCTGGACGGCGACCCGTTCGCGCAGGCCGCGGCCGCGCGCGAGCGCTGGAAGACGCAGCCGCCGTCCCCCCTGCCGTCGCCCGAGCACGAG
>JBJKRK010000051.1:0-5954 GCA_046704705.1 Candidatus Limnocylindrales bacterium
CCCCGGGGCGCAGTGTCGCGGTCGCGCGGTGCCGGCGCGAGTGCCGGTCGGCCCGTCGCCGCCGCGCGGGTCGTGGATGGGTCACATGTCCCGGCCGGGACAGGGTCCTGTGTGACCTCCGTCGATCTGTTCGACGTCCCGGCAGCCCCTGCTGCCGTTCCTTCAACCTCCTGTGGCGAACGGTGTCGGCACGGGTGGCGGGGGTGCACCGGCGGCCGACGGTGCCTCGCGGGGACGCTCGATCACCCTGGTCAGCAGGAGCGCCCCGACGACGTAGCAGACGACGCCGAAGAGCATCGCGGCGCGGGCGCCGGTTCCCAGGCCGGCCAGACGGTTGACCGAGTCCATGATCAGCGCGCCGCCGGTCGCCGTGGGCAGGATCGTCGCCGAGGCCGTCGCGACGTTGCTGATGCCCATGTACCTCCCTGACGAGGCCTTCGGGATGATGTCGGTCAGGAGGGCCCAGTCGACTGCCAGGAAGGTGCCGGCGGCGACGCCGAACAGCGCCGCTCCGACGTACACCACGTCGGTCGTCCGCGCCAGGGCCAGGACGGTCAGGCCGGCGCCGCCGAGGAGACAGCTCAGGTAGATGACCGGCTTTCGCCCGATCCGGTCGGACAGGCGGGCTGCCGGGATCACGGCGAGCATGTTGCCCACTACCGCGAGCGCGAGCACCACGATCTCCGTCTCACCGGTGGCTGCCTGGTCGAGCCGGAGGGAGTCGGCCAGATAGAACAGGGCCAGGTTGGTGACCACACCGCCGGCCATGAGGATGCACAGGCGCGACCCCAGCAGGAACAGGAAGCTCCGTTCGCGCAGGATGTCGGTGCCCCATGCTTCGAGGGCGACCTGTCTCCACGAGCGGCCGGCGCGGGCCTTCGGCGGACGCCCCTCGTCGACGTGAATCACGACGCTGAGCATCGTGACGAACTCCACGGCCCCGAGTGCCAGTGTGGCGAAGAAGAACTGGTTCGTGGCCACGGCGAGCGCACCGATCGCCGCTCCGGTCACGTTGCCGAATGCGCTGAAGAGCCCCATGAGCGCGGACGCGAGGCCGACCTGCGGCACAGGCACGAGGTCGGGGACGTACCCCTGGAACGGCCCCTGCGCGAGGTTCGAGCTGAACTGCAGCAGGACCACGAACGCGGCGACGGCCAGGAGCGTGTTCGAGCCGGCGACGCCCAGCAGGAAGACGAGGTCGAGGACGCTCCCGGCGAGGATGTACGGCTTGCGGCGGCCCCAGCGCGAGGTGGTGTAGTCGCTGATCGTCCCGATCGTGGGCTGCACGAGCATTGCGATCACCGCGCCACAGGCGGTGACCTCGAACAGCGCCCCACCCGCCTGGTCGGGTGGGGCGATGCCCTCGAACTTGATTCGACCGCTCAGGATCGGCGTGACGCCGCCGAAGACGCAGGTGAGCCCAAGCCAGTAGGCGGACATCCGGACGAGCTGCCGGATGGGGAGTGCCTTCGTGGGGCGCCCGTCGCCGGCCCCGTTCGCCGTCGACACGCCCGCTTGGTCTGCCGGCGCCTGCCCCTCCATCGACTCCCGCCCTCCGCGGCCGAGGCCTGCCGGTGTGCGACTATGGGTGACGCTCGCCCCCGTGAGCCCGGAGAGAAGATCCGGACACGTTGCGCCGGCGGCAGCATCGACCCGCCCGGGGTTCCCGGCAAGGGCCATTGGTCGCGGCCGCGACGGAGCTTGCGTGACCGCCGCAAGACCCGGCGGCTGGCGTTCCGCCGGGGATCAGCGCGGTCGGGAGACTTGCGTGTCGACCATCCCGGCCGGGGGACGCAGGACATACACGTATCCCCGACGGTGATTCAGGTCCTCCAGGTCGCTCGAGGTGGCCACGTCGTACGACGCGACCTCGACCAGGTCGTCCACGGGGAGGTAGCGGCGGCCGGGATCGCCCAGGAGCACGTCGATGCCCCGCGATCGGACACGGCGCAGCCAGGGCAGCACGCGCTCGGCCAGGCGTTGCTCGTACCAGCAATCGGCGGCCAGGACGACGTCGGCGTCGGGCGGTTCCTCATCGAGCACGTCGCGCTGCACGACGGACACCCGGCAGCCATTGGCACGGGCGTTGAGCTCGATCGCGGCGGCGGCGAACCCGTCGATGTCCGCGCCGGTGGCGCTTCTCGCGCCCGCCCGCATCGCCGCGATGGCACAAAGCCCGGTGCCGGACGCCAGGTCGAACACGCGCCGCCCGCCCACCACCTCGGGGTGGTCTCGGAGGTACCGTCCGATCGCCAGACCGCCACCCCAGGCGATGGCCCAGTAGGGGAGAGCGGCGTCGGGGTCGTTGGTTTCGAGCTGGACGCCGTGCCAGAGCGCCAGCACCTCGTCGGTCAGCCGGAGCCGGATCTCCTCGAGCCCGACGACCGGTTGGAGGCGGGTGTGGTGCAGCACGAACGCGCGGGCGGAGCGGGCCATCCTGGCCGGATGCTACGCCACTGCAGGCGCCGCCCGAGGCCGGGCCGTCTCGAGCGCGGTACGCGAGGCGCCGGCCGCGATCCTTGCCGTCGTCGTCGAGTCCCACGGACCAACGTATCGAGGTCGGGAGGAGGTGCGGCGCCCGATCGACGCATGGATGGAGGCGCTCCGCAGCCGGGTCTCAGGCCCAGCTGAACGGTGGAGAGGGATCAGGCGAGCCAGATCCCCTCCCGCATGATGGTCCTGCCGGCCAACTCATTCGCCTCCCGCCACGCCTGGATGCGGCGGGGTCGGAGGAGCACGAACACGTAGGGATCCGGTTCATGGCGCGGGTCCCAGCCCGACTGCGTGGCGTAGCGGCCGGCCAGCGCTTCCGGGGCCTCCTCGGTAGCGAGCACCCGTACGAGCATCGTGTCGGCGAGGACGACATCGCGGGTCGGACCGAAGCCCAGTCGGGCACGCCCGGATGCCTGGATGTTGCGCACAGTGGGCGAGGACGGCATCGCGGCCAGGACGATCACCTCGCCATCCCAGGCGTACGAGAGTGGCACGAGGTGCTCGGCGCCGGACGGGGACGCCGTTGCGACCCAGACGTCGCCGGTTCGCGCCTCGAGTCTGGCCATGGTGTCCGACCTGCGCTCGGATGCCGTACGTGGTGCCGCGCTCATCGTGCTCCTCTCATCGTGCGCCGGATTGGGCTGCGTTCCCTGCCGCATCATTGCCGGCCGGGTCAGTCGCGCGTGAGGTTCAGCACGACCCCGTGCTGCGACGTCCGCTTGAGCGGCTGTTCCCGGTCACGAGCGGCAGTGTGCGCTCCGGCGGGCCGTGCTCCACCCACACCGAGAGGACGCCGGCGGGCTTCAGCACGCGATCCAGCTCCGCGAGCACCCCGCGCCGATCGCCGATGCTCGCGATCGCGTCGTACAGGAGGACCAGGTCGACGCTGGCATCCGGGAGGCCGGTGACCAGACCGGACGTGACAGTGGTGACGTTGTCGAGCCCTGCCGCCGACGCGCGCTCATGTCTGCGCTCCATTCGCGGGTGCCGGCTCCCGTTGGTCGGGGCGGGTCGGCAGTGTCACCCGGATGACGGTCGGCCCGCCCGGGGGACTCGAGACCTCGAGCGTGCCATCGAGTGCTTCCGCCCGATCGCGGAGTCCGGCCAGGCCCCCGCCCGGTGCGACGAGCGCACCGCCGTTGCCGTCGTCACGCACCTCCACGATCAGCCGGTCGCCGTCGACGCCGAGGCCGATGTCGCACTGCGTGGCCGCGCTGTGCTTCGCCACATTGGCCAGCGACTCCGCGACCACGAAGTAGGCGGCCCGCTCCACTGCCGGGGGAAGCCGCTGGTCTGAAGGAAGCGAGGAGTCGAGCACGGTGGGAACCGGGCAGTTGCCGGCCACGGCGGCCAGCGCGGCGACGAGCCCGCGGTCGAGCAGGATCGCAGGCGCGGTGCCCCGCACCAGGCTGCGCAGCTCCGTGAGCGCCTGCCGCGCCTGCTCGCGAGCGCTGGCAACCAGCACCTTCGCCGCAGCCGGATCGGCGTCAACCCGTTCCTCGGCCAGGCCCAGGTCGATCGCGAGGGCGACCAGGCGCTGCTGTGTGCCGTCGTGCAAGTCGCGTTCGATCCGGCGCAGCTCACTCGCTTCCATCTCCAGGGCGGCCGACCGGCTACCGCGCAACCGCTCCACGTCCTGGCGCAGCGCCTGGGCCGGACTGACGCACAGGAGCCCCTCCACGACCGCGCGGTGGAGCCGCATCACGCCGAGCGTCGACCAGGCCGCCACGGGGACCAGCACGACCCCAATGAGGACTGCCGCGATTCCGATGGTGGACGCGAGCGCCCCACCGAATCCCGTCAGGAGCAGGTGGGGCTCGAGCGACCCGACCGCCAGGGCAATCAGAGGGGCCGCGATGAACACCGCTGCCATGACCCACAGGGTCACGATGGCCAGGAATTCCAGCATCGCCAGCGGGAAGAGGACGAGCACGTAGATGACGTCCCGCCAGCGGTTCGCGTCCAGGAACTCCGCCTCCGCCCACGCCCGGATCCAGGGCCCGTACGGCGCGCGCAGCGGGAAATTCAGCGGTCGATACGTGTGAGCCTGCAGCGGACGTCCGTCGATCCAGGTCATCCGCCAGCGTTCGGTCCTGGCCACCAATCGGGAGAACTCGATGCCCAGGGCGACGATCGGGATCCCGATCAGCCAGATCAGGAGCGAGCCGCCGGTGGAGAAGCACGTGCTCAGCGCCCCGAAGGCCAGGATCGCGATCCAGAAGCCCAGGAAGTTCGCGAGTGCCGCGCGCCAGGTCGCTGGGTCGAGCGGGGACCGCAGGAAGGTCCCGACGGCGCTCGACCTGCCTGCCGTAGCCGCGGAGGTGCCCGGGCCGGCCGCCCTGCCGCTCATCGCTCCGACCGTACCATTCCGGCAGAGGAGCGGCGTGACGTTTCCGCCGCGCCGCCCGCCTGCCAGTGTTCCCTGCGGCTCAGCTTGCGCTCGCCGCCGGCTGGGACGCGCCGGGCTCGCCGATCGGCGGCACGTCGCGGCGGAGTGTCCGCCAGGCTGCCAGCAGGAGTGCCCCGAAGCCGAACAGCGTGGCGATCGCGCTGACGAAGGGCAGCATGCCGGCGACCGCGAGCACGATGACGCCGATCACCGCGGCCCGGTACGGTCGCTCCGGCTCGGGGGCCTTCCACAGCCGGACCACGATCCAGTCACCGATCCAGATCGCCGCAACCAGCCAGGCGAGAGCGGCCACCGGCATCAGGATCAACAGCATCGCGATGCCGATCGGAGCGCCGACGACGGTCATCATCAGGGCAACCGCCAGGGCCGGCAGGGCGATGCTTCCGACGATGCCTGCCACAAGCACCTGGCCCGGCTCTCGGGTGATCAGGGACTCGACGTTCCGGACCTGACGTCCCGCGAGCGCGGCGACCAGCAGTGCGATCGCGAGCGTCGTCAGCCCGAGGCCGATGAACAGCACGATGAACGCACCCACGAGCAGAAGGCCGAGTGCGGCCAGATCGGTGTCCAGGTTGCGTGAAGCGCCACCCACGACCGCGCCCGTCTGGCGAGACACCGTCCCATGCAGGGTGAGGACGTCGCCGCTGACGGTCGTACCCGTCTGCAGGTCGGCGCTGCCGTCGAGCACGATCAGGTCGCGGGTCCGGGCGCCGGACAGGGTGGCCGTGCCACCAGCGACCACGATCGTGCGGACGTCGCCGCTGACGTGCGCGTTGCCGTCCATCACGACGAGGGTGTCAAGCCTGTCGCCGGCGGGGACATCGACCGAGCCGTTGACGGAGACGAGCACCGCGTGCGGATCGGGCACGACGCTGGCCGCCAGCGCGGCCGGGGCGAAGAAGGCGAGGAGCACGGCGACCGAAACCGTGGCCATGACGAGGCGTTTCATCGTTTCCCCTTTGCGGGACGCTGCTGACGGACGCTGGCGTCGACCGATTCCGTGTGGCGGCGTCCTCCGCCATCGGGGCCTGCGAACCACGTTCGCTGTCAC
>JBJKRK010000052.1:0-3827 GCA_046704705.1 Candidatus Limnocylindrales bacterium
GGACGGCCGGAGCCCTCCGAAGCAGGTTCGCACGAGCTCGTCCCGACACGGGCTCGCTCCGGATGGGGCCGAATGGCACTTGGGTACGTGTGGCGTGTCGGAGTCTGCTCCTAATTGCTATGCAACATGCAAATGACGGAGCAGTTCTGCAAGCGGACGACGACGTGCTTTGGGAGGGCCGGAGCGGCACCGCGCGTCAGGGCTCGCGGCCTCGCGGCCTGCGCGAGCGCAAGAAGGCGAAAGCGCGTGCGTCGATCCAGGCGGAGGCGCTGCGCCTCTTCGGTGCGCACGGCTACGAGGCGACCACGGTCGCCCAGATCGCCGAAGCCGCGGAAGTCTCCCCCAGCACGCTGTTTCGCTACTTCCCGACGAAAGCAGACATCCTGCGATATGACACGCTCGACCCGATCCTCTTCGCGGCGTATCGGGAGCAGCCTGCCGAACTGCGCCCGATCGCGGCGCTCCGGCAGGCGGCGCAGGCGATGCTCGTTGCACTGCCGCCGCAGGTGCTCGACGAGCAGTGGCAGCGGGCGCGCCTGATCCTCTCCATCCCCGAGCTGCGCGCGTCCGTGCTCGACGACACCGGGCAGGTGGAAGGCGAGTTTGCGGCGGCGGAGACGGTGCGGACCGGACGCCAGCCGGATCACTTCAGCCTGCGCATCCTCGTCGGCGCGCTGACGGGTGCCCTGACCGCCGTGCTGCTGTCCGATCCCGACGATGCAGGCGGCGATTACGCGGTCGCGCTGGATCGCGCCTTCGCGCTGCTCGAGGAAGGGCTGCCGCTGTGAACCAGCATGTCGTCGCCACGTACGGCCTCTCCAAGCAATACCCGGAGGGAATCCTAGCCGTAGATCGCGTGGAACTGCGTGTGGCGCACGGCGAGATCTACGCGTTCCTGGGGCTGAACGGCGCTGGCAAGTCCACCACGATTCGGATGCTGCTCGGCATGATCACGCCATCCGCCGGGCACGCCGAGCTCTTCGGGCAGCCCGTGCGGGCCGACGCGCGTGGCCTCTGGCGGCGCGTGGGCCACCTCGTCGAGACCGCCACCGCGTACCCGGAGCTCAGCGTCCGCGAGAACCTCGAAGTCGCCCGCCGCCTGCAGGGCGTGACGGATCGAAGCGCGGTCGGGCGGATGATCGAGCGGCTCTCGCTCGGGCGCGACGCGGACCGGCGGGCGGGCGCGCTCTCGTTGGGCAACCTGCAGCGCCTGGCGCTCGCCCGTGCCCTGCTCCACGATCCTGAGCTCCTGATCCTCGACGAGCCGGCCAACGCGCTCGATCCGGCGGGCGTCATCGAGATCCGCGAGCTGCTCCGTTCGCTGGCGCACGAGCGGGGCGCGACCGTCTTCATGTCCAGCCACATCCTGGCCGAGGTGGACCGTCTGGCGACCCGCGTCGGGATCGTGCATCGGGGGCGGCTCATCGAGGAGCTCGACAGCGCGGCCCTGGAGCGGCATCGCGACCCTCGCCTGGAACTCGTGACGCGCGAGCAGGACGCGGCCGAGACGTCGCTTCGGGCCGCAGGCTACGCGCCGATCCGCCTGGCGCGCCCGGACGGCGTCGCAGTCCTCGAGCTGCGTGAGCCGCGCGCCATCGAAGCCCCGGACGAGATCGCCCGGCTGCTCGTCGCCGCCGGCGTCCCACCGACGCATCTCGCCGTGGCCCACGAGACCCTGGAGGATCACTTCGTCCGCCTCACCACCGCCGCGGACCAGGGGTCGGACCGCCTCGTGGACCATGCTGTGGACGGAGCCGCCGCATGAGCTCGCTCGGTGCCGCGATCTGGACCGAGTTCCTGAAGTCGCGCCGCTCGCGCGTGCCCTGGGGCATTGCCGCCGGCTTCTCGATGGTGCCGCTGGTGGGCGGGCTCTTCATGGTGATCCTGAAAGATCCCGAACGCGCCCGCCAGATCGGGCTTCTGGGCACCAAGGCGCAGCTCGCCGCGGGCACGGCCGACTGGCCCAGTCTGCTGCACCTCCTCGCCGAAGCGATGGGAGCGGGCGGCCTCGTGTTGTTCGCTTTCCTCGCGGCCTGGCTCTTCGGGCGCGAGTTCACCGATCGCACGATCCGCAGCCTGCTCGCCATTCCCACGCCGCGCTGGGCGACCGTGGTCTCGAAACTGGTCGTCCTGGCGGTCTGGTGCGGTGCGATCACCGCCTGGGTTGCGGCGCTGGGGCTCGTCGTGGGCGCGATGGTGGGACTTCCGGGCTGGTCCGCGAGCCTGGCCCTGCACACGCTCGGCGAGGCGGCAGCTGCGGCGGCCATGTGCCTGGTCCTGCAGACGACGACCGCGTTCGTGGCGGGGGTGGGGCGGGGCTACATCCCGCCATTGGGCTGGACCGTGCTCGTCATGGCCCTCGCCCAGGTGCTGGGTGTCATGGGATGGGCAGCCTGGTTCCCCTGGGCGGTGCCGATGCTGGTGGTCGGCGCGGCCGGCCCGGGTGAGGCGGCGACCGGAGCGAGCGCGGCGGTCATTGCCCTCACGGCGGTGGCAGGCTTCGTGGCCACCGTCGTCTGGTGGCAGCGAGCGGATCAGACTGGGTAGCGGCGCGCAGTGCCAGGCAGCGTGCCGTCCGCTCCGCGGCTGTGACGACGCACCTCGCCGGACGTGGGCCTGGTGTGACACGTGTTCGTCAGGGACCTGTCAAGGGAATCGTAGGGTCGGCACTGCCGGCTGGGCACCGCTCCGGTCGGCAGAAGGCTGGAACGTACCGGTGCGAGACGCCGGTGCATCCCAGCCGCCAGCGGTTGCGGGAGGCTCGTTCGCGACTGACATCGTCAGCGCGGAGAGCCTCACCATGCGGGAGCCCCACCATGCGGGAGCGCCACCTGGCTCGACATCGGCTGCTGCCTCTGTGACTGTCCAGCCGTATTTCGCCGACGCGAGGGCGCAGCTGAACGTCAGCATCGATGGCACCGGCCTCGTCGCCGGGCTCCACGTCGGTACGCTGACTCCGGCGCGGCCATCGGCGGGGCCTTCGTCGCCACTGCCAACGTGACCCTCGCCGGAGCGAGGTCGCGCCGGCTCGGCGCCGCCGCGATGGGCCGGACTCAGCCTCCGGATGGCGCCGCTGTCGGTGTCGCGGTCGCTGCGACCGCGCTCTCCGCCAGCGAACGATCGGTCGTCTCCACGACGAACACGCTGTCCGCGCGGACGTAGAGGTACTCGTCGGGACCACTGTCGCCGTAGGAGACGTCGGTCACCGGGATACCCGAGAAGGTGAGACTCGATGTCGTGACCCCCGGGGCGCTCGCGGAGAGCCAGGTGTCGAGGACCAGCGTGCGGAGCTTTGCCGGATCGATCCCCGCCACCCGGAACCCGAGGACCGACATGTCCAGCGTCGCCGAAGGATCGTACGCAACGGCGACCTCGAGGTCTGCAGGGGTCTTCCCGAGGCTCGACATGGCCGCGTCGAGGGCGCGGCTTGCAGGATCGCTGCTCAGGCTGGTCGCGTCGGTTGCGCTCTCGGTCGTCAGGGTCGTGCCGTTCACGTCGTGGGGCAGTTCCGCCTCCAGGATCGGTGCCACCGGGCTTGCCGAGGGAACCGGCGACCCACTCGGTGCAGCCGTCACCGCGGGGCTTCCCGCGGGGCTCGCCGCGGCACCGGATGCGGCGGGCGACGCGAGCGCGGACGGCGAAGTGAGCGCCTGAGCAGTCGGCGCGCCTCCCTTGGTCAGCAGCCACTGCGCCGACACCGCGACCGACGCGCCGACGATGAGCAGCACGAGGGCGGCGAGCAGCTGGTTCGTGCGGGATCTGGCCGGCGGCTGCGGCGGCGGGGCTGGCCGGCGGAGCCCGGACTTCGAGCGCATCAGGCCCTGCCC
>JBJKRK010000053.1:0-5215 GCA_046704705.1 Candidatus Limnocylindrales bacterium
CCCAGTGACCGGCGAGCTCGGCGGCGGAACCGGCCGCCGTCGGATCTCCCAGGTCGGGCCGCCCGGCGAGCACGGCGGCGATGCGGCCGTGCAGGTCACGCTGCTCGCGCGGCCCGAGGTCGTCCCGGACGACCTCGCCGATCAGGACATGGCGGAAGCGGATCTTCCCGTCGGCGGCCTCGTGGAGCAGGAAGCCGGGGCCCAGCGCCTCATGCAGAGCTCGGTCGAGCTCCGTGTCGGCGCCCACCCAGGTCGCCTCCAGGAAGGAAACGGTGACGGCACGGCCGGCGGTCGCAGCCAGCGCCAGAAGCTGCCGCGTCGGTACGGACAGCGATCCCAGGCGCAGGCGGATGATCTCGCGCAGCGGCCCCGCGGGCAGACCATCGGGTCGGCCGGCTCGGAGGATCTCCTGAGCGAGCAAAGGGTTCCCCTCGGATCGACCGGCGATTGCGTCGATTTCGTCGTCGGAGGCACTCGGCCGCCGGTGCCGCACGAGCGCGGCGACGTTGGCGCCGGAGAGCGGACCGAGGTCCAGGCGCGCGGCCCGTCCCGAGTGCGCAAGCTCCGCGACCAGCCGCTCCAGGCGGTGCTGCGGGGCCACCTCGTCGGTGCGGAACGTGACGACCGCCAGGAGGCGGCCGTGGCGGGCTCGACGGACGAGGTACGAGAGCAGGTCGAGGCTGGACTCATCCGCCCACTGCGCGTCCTCCACGACCAGGATGGTGGGATCCGGCACCCGATCGAAGACCGAGCGAACCGCCTCGAAGAGTCGGATGCGGTCCGCAGGCGGCGTCGGGGCGGGCCCGAGGTCGGGCACGATGGCGGCGAGCTCGTCTTCGCCGGGCGAGAACACGCCATGGGCGGCAGCGCCGAGGTGCTCGCGCAGCCTGCCGAGCGCCTCGACGAAGGGGGCGAACGGCAGCGTGTCGCCGCCACTCTCCAGGCATCCCCCCACGGCCACCGTGGCGCCGCGCCCGGCGGCCCTGGCCGCGAACTCGCACACGAGGCGGGACTTGCCGATGCCGGCCTCGCCCCCGACGAAGACGCCGGGACGCACGGCGCGATGCCCGAGCGCATCCTCGAGCTGACGCAGTTCGTCCTCACGCCCGACGAGCGGCGACTCGTCGGCCCACCCTCGCACGGGGGCAAGGTAGCCAGTCGATCCGGTGCGCGATAGGGCCGGAGGGACGGGAGTTCTCGCGTCCGGAAGCCCGGGCCGTGGCGATTCCGCACGAACGAGCCCGTCCCGCCGTCGGGGTGGCCGTCCGGCGTGCGGCGCGACATCGCCGACCCTTGACTCGGAATAAGGCTCCCACGCCTGCGGATTACGGGAACTCCCGATGGCGGTGTCGCTTGCCCCCGATACGCTCGGCACGTGGATTGGATCGGGAGGGAAGGAAGGCGCAGCAGATGGACCCGAGGATGGCGGAGCTGATCGTGGCGGCCCGGATGCGCGAGCTCCGGAACGAGGCGGCGGAAGAGCGGCTGGCAGGAGAGGCGCGTCGCGCGCTGCAGAGGACGACGCGGGCGCACACCGGCGGAAGACCGGTCGGGATCCACGGCCCGACACCGTTGCGAAGGCTGTTGGGTCGGTAGGATCGGTTGCCCAGGAGGATCGGCTGCCCGGGCCGAGCGAGGTGGCCACAGGGGCGCACGTTCGCCGCGAATCGCCTCGGTCGGTGTCCCGGGTGACCCGCTTACTGCCGGACGGACAGGAGTGTTGTTCACGCTGCGCCGACCTGGATCTTCGGCCGCCAACCCGCCCCACGGGCCCGGCCGGCGGCCGGTGGTATGGTGTCAGTTGTGGATCGCGGCGATCTGGTGCGTCTCCGGCGCGCGCGGGATCAGATGGATCGTGAGTACACGCGCCCGCTCGACGTGGAGGCGCTGGCTCGCACCGCCTGCATGTCCTCCGGCCACTTCTCGCGAAGCTTCCGCGCGGCCTTCGGTGAGTCCCCCTACAGCTACCTGATGACCCGGCGCATCGAGCGTGCCATGACCCTGCTGCGGCGCGGCGACCTCTCGGTCACCGAGGTCTGCTTCGAGGTCGGCTGCTCGTCGCTGGGTTCGTTCAGCAGCCGCTTCACCGAGCTCGTCGGCGAGACGCCGAGCGCCTACCGGGCGCGGGATCACTCGTGGGCGGAACCGCTGCCCGCGTGCCTGCTGCGGACGGCGCTGCGACCGGTCAGGAATCGAGAAGCATCTGCCGCCGGGGGCAAATAGGATCGCGCCATGGACGTGAAACTGCAGAACTGCTTCCTGGCGGTCGACGATCACGAGAAGGCGATCGCGTTCTATCGCGACGCGTTGGGCTTCGAGATCCGCAATGACGTGAGCGCGTATGGCATGCGCTGGGTGACCATGGGGTCGCCGTCGCAGCCGGACGTCAGCGTGGTGCTCGAGCCGCCGGCGGCCGATCCCGGCATCTCCCCCGCGGACCGGGCCGCGATCGCCGACCTGCTGGCCAAGGGCATCCTCGCCCGGCTGAACCTGTCGACCTCCGACGTGGACGCCACCTTCGAGCACGTGCAGGCGACCGGCGCCGAGGTGATCCAGGAGCCGATGGACCAGCCCTACGGTGTGCGTGACTGCGCCTTCCGCGATCCGGCCGGGAACCTGATCCGGATCAATCAGCCCCGCCGCTGACCGCGAGCGGTCGACGCGCCGGCCCGATGGCACTTGCCGACCGCCACGACGTGATCCGGGTGCACGGCGCCCGGGAGAACAACCTGAAGAACGTCAGCATCGAGATTCCCAAGCGCCGGCTGACGGTCTTCACCGGGGTCTCGGGCTCAGGCAAGAGCTCGCTGGTCTTCTCCACCATCGCGGCCGAGTCGCAGCGGCTCATCAACGAGACGTACAGCGCCTTCGTGCAGGGCTTCATGCCGACGCTGGCACGGCCCGACGTCGACCTGCTCGAGGGCCTCACCACGGCGATCATCGTCGACCAGGAGCGGATGGGCGGCAACCCCCGCTCCACGGTCGGCACCGCCACCGATGCCAACACGATGCTGCGCGTCCTCTTCAGCCGGCTCGGGCAGCCGCACATCGGCTCGCCCCGGGCGTTCTCCTTCAACGTCCCATCGGTGCGGGCGAGCGGGGTGATGACGATCGAGCGCGGAGCGGGCAGGACGGGGGTACGCGAGGCGCACGACGGGTCGAGCGTCGCGGACCACGACGGAGGGGCAGCCGTCGGGCGCAGCGTCGGCACAACCGTGCGCCGGACCTTCACCATCACCGGCGGGATGTGCCCACGCTGCGAGGGCATGGGGACGGTCTCCGACATCGACCTCAGCCAGCTCTTCGATGACTCCAAATCGCTCGCCGAGGGCGCCCTCACCATCCCCGGGTACACCGCGGGCGGCTGGAACTACCGCCTCTACGCATCCTCCGGCTTCGTCGACCCCGACAAGCGGCTCCGCGACTACACCGAGCGGGAGCGTCACGACCTCCTCTACCACGAGCCGGTCCGGATGAAGATCGCGGGCATCAACATGACCTACGAGGGGCTGGTGCTGCGGATCCAGCAATCGTTCCTCTCGAAGGACCAGGAGTCGCTGCAGCCGCACATCCGGGCGTTCGTGGAGCGTGCGGTTACCTTCACCGCCTGCCCCGACTGCGGCGGCAGCCGCCTCAGCGACACGGCCCGGTCGTCGCGGATCGAGGGGATCAATATCGCGGACGCGTGCGCCATGGAGGTCCGCGACCTGGCCGAGTGGGCCCGCCGCCTCGACGCACCATCGGTGGCCCCGCTGCTCGCCGCGCTCCAGAAGACCCTCGACTCGTTCGTGGAGATCGGGTTGGGCTACCTCTCGCTCGACCGTCCGTCGGGGACCCTGTCGGGTGGCGAAGCGCAGCGCGTGAAGATGATTCGCCACATCGGGTCGTCGCTCACCGACGTCACGTACGTCTTCGACGAGCCGACCACGGGCCTGCACCCGCACGACGTCAGGCGGATGAACCAGCTGCTGCTGCAGCTGCGCGACAAGGGCAACACCGTGCTGGTGATCGAGCACGAGCCTGAGGTGATCGAGATCGCCGACCATGTCGTCGACCTCGGTCCGGGTGCCGGCGCCGATGGGGGCGAGGTGTGCTTCGAGGGCACGGTCGAGGCCCTGCGGGCGAGCGACACGCTCACGGGCCGGCACCTCGGGTACCGCGCGGGACTCAAGCCCGCCACCCGCACGCCGACCGGCGCGCTCGAGATCCGCCACGCGACCCTGCACAACCTGCGCGACGTGAGCGTCGACGTCCCGCTCGGCGTGCTGTGCGTGGTGACCGGCGTCGCCGGGTCGGGCAAGAGCTCGCTGCTCCACGGCTCGATGCCGAAGGGCGCAGGGGTCGTCTCGATCGACCAGGCGCCGATCAAGGGCTCCCGGCGCAGCAACCCGGCGACGTACACGGGTTTGCTGGACCCGATCCGAACGGCGTTCGCGAGGGCCAACGGCGTGAAGCCCGCCCTGTTCAGCGCGAACTCCGAGGGGGCCTGCCCGAACTGCAACGGCAACGGCGTGATCTACACCGAGCTGGGGTTCATGGAGACCGTGGAGACGGTCTGCGAGGAGTGCGAGGGCAAGCGGTTCGGCGCCAGCGTGCTGGAGTACAAGCTCGACGGGCGGGACATCAGCGAGGTGCTCGCGATGTCGGTCACGGCGGCGCTGGCGTTCTTCCGGGGCGGCGCGGCCAGGACGCCGCCAGCGGTGAAGATCCTGGCCCGGCTGGCGGACGTCGGGCTCGGGTACCTGACTCTCGGCCAGCCGCTCACCACGCTCTCCGGCGGCGAGCGGCAGCGCCTCAAGCTGGCCATCCAGATGGCCACCGACGGCGGGATCTACGTGCTCGACGAGCCGACCAGCGGGCTGCATCTCGCCGACGTCGAGCAACTGCTCGGCCTGCTCGACCGGCTGGTGGACGCGGGGAAGTCGGTGATCGTCATCGAGCACCACCTCGCGGTGATGGCGCACGCCGACTGGGTCATCGACCTCGGCCCGGGCGCCGGACACGACGGCGGGCGGGTCGTGTTCGAAGGCCTGCCGGCGGACCTGGTCGCTGCCCGAGGCACGCTCACCGGCCAGCACCTCGCGGCGTATGTGCATGCCGCTGCCGGCGCGGCGGTGGCGGGGGCAACCGGCGCGGCCTGACCGCGCGATCGCGCCGCTGCAGGGAAGCTGTCGGGCTCGTCGCTGGGGTCGCGGCCGCGCGCACGGCGACGGGG
>JBJKRK010000054.1:0-3479 GCA_046704705.1 Candidatus Limnocylindrales bacterium
TTCAAGAGCAAGCTGTCCGAGCGCTTGCGGGCCGCTTCGAGCTCGCGCGTCCGTACGGCGACCCGCTCCTCCAGCTCCTTGTTCCGGGCGGAGACGTCACCGAGGTACTGCTTCATGTAGAGCCCCGACTGCGGATCGGAGAGATCGAGGATGCCTGGTGCGATCTCCGGGCCGAGATGCGGCATCTTGATGACGCCGACGCGGTTGAGCGGCTCGAACGGATCGGCGACCTGCCCGTGGTGATCGGAACCGTGCGCGATCGCGTGGACGAGCGCAGTGGCGCAGTGGTCCACCGGCACGAGTCCTGCGTAGCCGGGGTTCTGGGCGGCGATCGCGGTGGTCTGTTCGATCGAGATGCCCAGCATGGTCGACATCGACGGCAGGATGATCTCGCTGATCAAGGGCGTGTCGACGATGCCGGGCACGAACGCGAAGACGGCGACGCCCGAGTCGTTCCCAACCTCGCGCGCGACGCTCAGGGCCATCGAGCGGAGCGCCATCTTCGTTCCGGCATAGGCACTCGTAAGCGCCAGTCCCTCGTAGGCGATCATATTGACGATGACTCCCCGACGCCGCTGGAGCATTCCCGGCAGCAGGTGCTTGATCAGCAGGAACGGCGCACGGGCGTTCGTCGCGAAGGTTTCCTCCCACTCCGCAAGCTCGATGTTGACGAGCGGGGCCACGCTGGCGTGCAGGGCGTTGTTCACCAGGAGGTCGATCTGCCCGAACGCCGCGATCGCCCGGGGGATCATCGCCGTCAGCTCGTCGACGACGCTGAGATCACACTCGATGAACTGCGCCTGACCTCCGGCCGCCTGGATCGCGTCGGCGACGGCCTGCCCGGTCGGACGCTTGTCCACGATCACGACTCGCGCTCCGAGAGCCGCCATCGTCGTCGCAGCAGCCTCGCCGATGCCGCGCGCACCGCCGGTCACGAGGGCGGTCTGTCCCGCGAGGGCGCTGCGTTCCAGGCCCAGCCTCTCGATCAGATCCCAGTTGACGACGTACATGACCTTGCCGGGACTCCTATCGTGCAGCCACCTGGTGAAGAAGAGGAATGTACGCCGCCAGCGCGAGTCGCGCCGCTGGGCATCTCGGCGTAGTAACGGGAAACTCGTCCCGAAGTCTGCGAGACTCGACGTGAAGCCCTGCGACTGCACTGGAGCAGGCATCATCGCCTCGTGCTGCCCGACGTGTGACAGGAGACTTGCATGCGCACCCGGTTGCTCATCCACGGCGGCGTCGTCCTCCCCATGGACGGTTCGCGTACCGTCCTCGACCCCGGCAGCGTCCTGGTGGAGGACGACAGAATCGTCGCGGTGGGCACCTCGACCGAGCTGGAGGCGGCGAGCGAGTCGGCGCAGGTGGTGGACGCCACCGGCCACGCGGTGCTACCGGGCTTCCACAACTGCCACCTGCATTCGGGCCTGCTGCGCGGCACGGCCGAGTCACTCTCGCTGTGGGACTGGCTCCGGACGTACGTGGACCCGGCGCACCGTGCGCTCACCCCCGAGATCGCCGAGGCGGCGTCGCTCCTCTGCTACGCCGAGAGCGTGCGGTTCGGCACGACCTCGGTGATGGACATGTGGCGGTTCATGGAGGGATCGGCGCGCGCCGCGGAACAGATCGGCCTGCGCGCCACGCTGGTCCCGTACGTCGCCGATGCCCCCGGCTACGACTACTTCGAGTCGCTGGCGTCGAATCGTCGCCTGCTGGAGCGGCACCGCGAGAGCGCGCACGGCCGCGTGCGCGCGTGGGTGGGGCTGGAGCACGTGCTCTACTGCACTCCCGAGGCGTACGAAGCTGCCCACCAGCTCGTGATCGAGTTCGACACGGGCCTGCACACGCACTCGTCGGAGACGACGTGGGAGGTGGAGGAGTCGCTCCGCAGGTACGGCCGGCGCCCGATCGAGGAGCTTGCCGCGCGCAGCATCCTGGGGCCGCGGACGGTCATCGCGCACTGCGTCTGGCTGGACGAGCGGGAGATCGAGCTGCTCGCCGATTCCGGAACCGCCGTCGCGCACTGCCCCTGCTCGAACATGAAGCTCGCTTCCGGCCCCGCGCCGGTGCGGCAGATGCGGGCCGCCGGCGTGACGGTCGGACTCGGCAGCGACGGCGAGAAGGAGAACAACAACCTCGACCTCGTGGAGGAGATGAAGTTCGCGGCGCTCCTGCAGAAGCTCACGCTGCTCGACCCGACCACCGGCGATCCCTGGGACACCCTGGAGATGGCGACGCGAGACGGCGCCCGGGCACTCGGCCTCGACGGAGTCACGGGATCCCTGGAGCCGGGTAAGCGTGCCGACATCGTCACCGTCGACCTGCGGAACCTGCACACCTCGCCGCTCCTACACGGCGAAGACTCGAACGTGGCCGCGCACATCGTCTTCTCCGCGTGCGGCCACGACGTCGATGGCGTGTGGGTCGATGGCAGACGGTTGGTCGATGGAGGCAAGGTCCTGACCGTCGACGCGGACGCCGTGCGGCGGTCCGCGCAGACTGCCGCCGAGGAGCTGTTCCAGCGGCGCCGGGATCTACAGGTGCCACCGTCGAACAGCGGCGTGGGCGCGGGCTGATCCGCGCCGCCCCTGCCCGGCGCACGGCGCACCGGTGCCGCCCTACCGCGGATCACGCAGGATCGGGTCGCAACGCCATCTCCAGGAAGGCCAGCACGTCGGCGCGCTCGTCGACGAGCTTGTGCACCGGCTTTCCCAGGCCGTGGCCGGCGTCGCTGTCGATGCGGATCAGGACCGGCGCGTCGCCAGCCTGGGCGGCCTGCAGGGTCGCGGCGAACTTGAACGAGTGGCCCGGCACGACGCGGTCGTCGTGGTCGCCGGTCGTGACCAGCGTGGGCGGGTAGACCACCCCGGGCCGGATGTTGTGGAGCGGCGAGTACGCCAGCAGGGTGCGGAACTCGGCCGGATCGTCCGGGCACCCGTAGTCGCTCGTCCAGCCCCAGCCGGTCGTGAAGCGGTGGAAGCGGAGCATGTCCATGACGCCCACCTCGGCCACCGCGGCCCCGAACAGCTCGGGATGCTGCGTGATGCTGGCACCGACGAGCAGCCCACCGTTCGACCGGCCGGTGATCCCGGCCCGTTCCGCGCGCGTCCAGCCCGACCCCGCCAGCCAGCGTGCGCAGGCGGCAAAGTCGTCGAAGACGTTCTGCTTGTTGGCCAGGCGCCCGGCGTCGTGCCAGGGCCTGCCGTACTCCCCTCCCCCGCGGAGCGAGGCGACCGCGAGCAGGCCGCCGCGCTCCATCCAGGTCAGCCATTCGGGCTTGAACGCGGGGCCGACCGGGATGCGAAACCCGCCGTACCCGTACAGGAGCGTGGGCACGTTGCCGTCGGCCACAACGTCGCGGCGGCGCGTCAGGAAGAGCGGGATCCGCGTGCCGTCGGCGGAAGTCACGAAGACCTGCTCGGTCACGAAGTCGGCCGGGTTCCAGGAAAGGTCCGGCCGAGGCAGCTCACGCACCGCAC
>JBJKRK010000055.1:0-2660 GCA_046704705.1 Candidatus Limnocylindrales bacterium
AGCAGCGCGCCGCCGGCGAGCATCGCGACGGCGTTCGTGCCGAACGGATCGCTGCGGGGGACCCCCTTGAGGATGACGCCGCCCTCGGCCACGAAGAGCGCGCCGGCGGTCATGAGGAGCATCGCACCGAGCGGCACGGCGGCGCCCAGCTGATCGGCGACCACGATGACCACCCCGCCGATGGCGATGAGCGCACCCAGTAGCCCCCGCAGGTGGAAACGTTCCTGCCCGTGCAGGATCGCCAGCCCGAAGGTCATCAGCGGCACTAGCGCGAGGAAGATGATCGCCGTTCCTGCGGGGAGCTCGCGCAGAGCCGAGTAAACGAAGCCGAAACTGGCTCCGAACGCGACCACGCCATAGAGGGCCCCGCCTGCGAGGCTGCGGCCGCGCGGGAACGGCCGCCGGCGCACGAGCACGATCCCGACGAGGAGCAGTCCGGCAGCCAGGAAACGCAGGCCAGCGCTCCAGAAGGGCGCCAGCTCGCCGACACTCTGTTTCACGGCGATCGTGTTGAGGCCGCCGAGCAGCACCACGGCGGTGAAGGCAAGCAGGGTGGATCGGTCGGGCCCTGGGCCTGCCATGGGGAAGCGTGGGCTCTGCATACCCTCCTCTCCCTGCATGCTCAGCGCAGTCTGCCGGCGCCGGCTCGGCCTCGGGCCGCCCGGGTCCGCGACGAGAACGCAGTGGCCGGGTCGTCAGCTGTCGGACGGCACGGCCCTGGCACGGATGGAGCCGGCGACGGCGCTTCAAGTGGCACGGCGCCCGCGCGATCCCCTGCGCGAGTGCGGAGCGACGAGGATCGCGCGGGCGCTCAGGCTATCGGCGCTACGGCTCGGTCGGCTCACCCACGGTTGGGTTGCAGGCCTGGCCGGGGGCGAGCCCGAGCGGTGCGATCACGTCCCGGATCTCCTTCGGGATCTGCCCCCACGACTGCGCGTGGGCCGGATCCCCCCGGGTCGGTTCGGCCAGTGGGGTCGTGTCTTCGTCGTTGGTGAAGAACTGCAGGTCCTCCTGCCCGGAGTAGGCGCAGAAGGAGCGAGCGTGGAGCCCCGTGCCCCACTTGCTGTCATCGACGTGGAGGAGTGTGCCGTTGCCGGTGACCTCCCCGGCGAACGCGGCGCCCGCAGTCAACGTCAGGCTCGCGGCAGCGACGGCGAGCGCGGTGCCCAGTCGGGCAAGGAGACGAGTGGTCATGGGCATGACCTCCGCCGACGAGGTCGGTCTCGCCACTGGCATCGGCACGAGTCGGGCGACCGGGCAATGGGACGCCGTGCCTGGGCCACGCTCCCTCCGTGATGGCCCGCCACCCCGTTCGGTGTGCGGACTGTACCCGCTGACCGGTCGGCGCGCAAGAGGGGAGCGTCGTGACGGCCGCGGCCGGACCATCGGCTGGCCGCGGTAGGACGATCCGACCACGGGTCCACCGCGGACGACCTGCGGGCCGCGTCGTTCTCATACACGAGGGACACCATCCGCGACCACGCGAAGGGAGACCACGGTGAGCATGGATGAAACAGTCGGCCTGCGGGATGTCGAGCACGCATTCGTGCGGCTGTTGTACGAGCGCAGCGAGGGCGACACGTGGGAGCCGGTACCGGGCGGCCAGATCGGCGAAGAGCTCGGGCTCTCCCGGATGCAGACGGGCGGTCTCATTCGTGGGCTAGCGGCCGTCGGATGGTTGCGTCCGGCAACGCACCCGCAGGTCTGGCCGCTGAGCGTCCGGATCACCCCGCTCGGGATCCACACCGCGACGCGAGCGTAGCGGAAGCCACGAAGCGGTGCCCCGAGCGCCAGCTTCCCCGCGCAATCGGCCGACACAGGCCGTGCCACGGCGGAGGCGGAGGAAAGCGTGGGGTTGCTCGCGGCCGCGATCCTCCCGACTGGCGCCGCGTTGATGCTTCCGATCAGTGCCGCGTTCTGCGCCGGGCTCGTATTTGGTGCGTTCGTCATCGGGGCAGTGCGGATGCGGCGGCACACGCGGAGGGTCACGACCGCAGCGCGCGAGCTCCTCGAACCGAAGCTGGACGGACGCGCGCCGGTCGACCTGCCCGACGGTGCGCTGCGCGAGGTCTTCGAGCGCCTGGCGGCCGTCGCGACGATCGATCCGCTGACCGGCGTGCTGAACCGCCAACGCGTGCTGAGCCTCCTCGACGAGGAAGTTGCGCGCAGCGCACGCTACCGCCGGCCGCTGTCGGCGGCACTCGTCGACCTCGACCACTTCAAGCGCGTGAACGACACGTTCGGCCATCCGGCAGGCGACGTGCTCCTGCATCACGTGGCGCAGCTCCTGCGCGCGAATCTGCGCCGAAGCGACAGCGTCGGCCGCTACGGCGGGGAGGAGTTCCTCCTGGTCCTGCCGGAGACCGACCCTGAGGATGCCGTGCGTGTCGCGGAGAAACTGCGCCGGATCGTCGGACGCAGCGAGGTGCGCCTCGCTGACGGGGCGCCAATGCTCGTCACGTTGAGCGTAGGGGTGACTGGCGGCACCGGGCCGGCGCGCACGCTGGTCGACCTCACTCGCGAAGCCGACGCGGCTCTCTACACGGCGAAGTCCCTCGGCCGGGATCAGGTCTATCTGTTCCGGGAGGTCGACGACGAGCGCCTGATCCCGCGCACTGCGGTCACGTCCGCGGCACGTTTGGAGGCGAGCGAGATCGGCC
>JBJKRK010000056.1:0-4746 GCA_046704705.1 Candidatus Limnocylindrales bacterium
CGGCGGTGCGCCCGTTCGACGGCTTCAGCCGGGCGGGGCTGAACTTCCTGGCGGAGCTCCGAGAGCACAACGACCGAACGTGGTTCGGGGTGCACAAGGGCGAGTACATCCGGCTCCTCAGGGAGCCGCTCGAGGCGCTGTGCGCCGCACTCGCGGAGCGCTTCGCTGCGCACGGCATCCCGCTCGAGGCGGATCCCGTTCACTCGCCGTTCCGGATCTACCGCGACGTCCGATTCTCGCGCGACAAGACACCGTACAAGACGTACGTGAGCGCGAGCTTCCCGCATGCAGGCGGTCCGCGGGACGGCCGGGGGCGCCTCGCCCGGCATGCCGGCGGCGGGGGCTACTTCTCCCTCGGCCCCGGCGAGATCTACGTCGGGGGCGGCGTCTGGCACCCTGACCGAGCCTGGCTGCGCGAGTGGCGCGCCGCGGTCGTGGCGGAGTCGGCGCGGGTGCACGCCGTGATCGATGCTCCGGCCTTCATTCGGGAGTTCGGTGCGCTGGACGGCGAGCGGCTCACGCGCGTCCCGCCTGGCTTCCCGCCAGACCATCCCGACGCGTCGCTGTTGCGCCTGAAGGACGTGACGTTCGGGCGCCCGCTTTCCGACGAGGAGGCGTTCTCGCCCGAACTGCCCGACACGCTCGCCGCCGCGTTCGCCGTGGCCGTGCCGCTCCTGGATCTGCTCGAGGAACTGCCGACGGCGTAACCGCCGCTGGGCCTGTCACGGGGCGCTAGTGGGCTCGCAACCCTGCGCTGCTGGATTCGTAGCCCGGTGCCGCTGGGCCCGTAGCGCGGCACGGCCGATCCTGCGGTGCGGGGGCGCACCGCCGCTGCCGGATGGCCCTTGTACGGCCGCGGGGGCATGCCTATGCTGCCGCCGGCTGGAAATGCCGGCGGCGCGATGGCGTGCCCTTCGTCGTCGATCGCGCCGGAGCGTACGTGTCGAGCGGTGCCGGGCCACCGACGTGACAGACGGGCGCCAGCCAGGGAGGCATCATGCGCCGCTGGAGGAGCCGGGTCGTCGGCATCAGCGTGGCCGCCGCGCTGCTCGCGTCGCTCCTGGGCACGCCGCTCGCCGGGACGACGTACGCGTACTCGATCGGCAACGCGAACCCGTCGGTGGCGGTGCCCGTGGGAACGCCGACCCCGATCGGCATCGCCTACACGTGGAGCGGGAACGGATCGGGCGATGCGATCGGCCCCGTGGGCACGACGTTCGTCGTGACGCTGCCGTCCGGCTATTCCTGGACCGTGCTGCCCGCCATCGTTCCCACTCCCGCGAGTGCGATCGTGTTCAGCGGCCCGGTGGCCTCCGCCGGTGGGCTCGTGCGGACCTGGACGCTGACGAGCTTCGCGCCCACCGCCGCGTGGTCCATCGCGCTGACCGGCGGGACAGTCCTCGCCAGCGGGCAGGCGGGCAGCGGCCCGATCGCCCTCCAGGTAGGCTCCGGCGCTGCAGTCCAGATCGCGTACCTGACGTCCCGCGTCAGCGCCGGAACCGCCGTGCCCCTGACGGTCACCCCGCTTGCCGTGCCCGCCGACGGTGACGGCACGGTCCAGCTCACGTTCGGCACGCCCACGATCTCGTGCGCCAACGCGGCGGCATTCACTGTCACCACCACGGCCGGGACGTTCACCACGTTCCCGGGCGTGACGGGCGTCACCAACCCGGTGAACGCGGCGTCGGTGACCGTCCCGTGCAGTGGCTTCTCGAGCGTCGCCGGAAAGGTCCTGACGCTCCGGGCGCCCACGGTGGCCGGCGCGGCCACCCTCACCGTCACGCTCGCGGGGGCCACGACCGCCGACTCCGCCACGTTGGTCACCTTCACGCCGCTCGAGGTCACCCCGAGCACGGTGATTCCAGGGGCGAACGGCCGCGGCGCGCGCAAGGTGGTTTTCTACGAAGGCAGCGCAAGCGGGACGTGTGCGGCGGCCCCGGCGGCGCCGCCGGCCGGCGCGAAGAGCTACGGCTTCGCCATCGTGACCGTGACGGGCAACGGGCGCATCAACGTGCAGGTCTCGCTGAAGGGCGCGCTGCCCAACGCGACGTACAGCCTCGCTGTCCGGCAGGCTCCGGGATCGTGCTCGAGCTCGCTCACCATCCGGACCAACGCGCGCGGCAACGGAAACGGCCACGTGCGACTGGCCGTGTCCTCCGGCGTGACCCAGGTGTGGGTCACGGCGACGAGCGGCACGAGTGTCCTCGTGACCAAGGCGGCCCTGGTGGCCGTCAAGGCGCACGGCCCGAAGCACAACGTCGAGGGGAACGGGAACGGCAAGAGCAAGGGCCAGGACGAGGACTGATCCATCCGGCCCCGGGGAGCGGAGCCGCGCGCCGCGGCCGCACCGCCACCGCGCCCCGAAGTGACGCCCCACCAGCGCGCGCGCCCTGAGTGACGCTGCGCGCAGCGGGTCGACACGTAGCCAACCGCCGGTGAGCTACGTCCCCGCGAGCCGCTCCACGATGGGGGCGAACTGGTCCATGTCGAACACGGTCAGCGAGTTGATGCCTAACCGCTCGCGATTCGCTCGCACCTTTTCTGCCAGCCCGTTCACCGAGCCGATGAAGACGAAGGGCGATTCGAGGAGCTCGTCCGCCGAGACCTGCTCGCCGTAGCGCCTGCTCACCCGCTCGGCCAGCGCGACCGCCTCGCGCCGGGCATGGTCCGTGATGGTCAGCTTGCCCACCGCCGGGTACACATTGAGATCGAGTTCATCGAACCGCGCGCCCGCAGCTTCCCGTACGAGGGCGACCTTGTCCGCTGTGGCAGGAGCGAGGAACTCCGCGATCGACGGATGCTCGGCGCGGGACGCTTTCGGTGCGATCCCGACCGTGGCGGCCTCCCGTGCGGCGAGGGTGAGGATCCGACGGCCGCCACCCCCGATCAGGAAGGGCGGATGCGGCCGCTGCACCGGCTTCGGCTGGGCGTCGTAGTCGGTGATCGTGTAGTACGTGCCGGCGAACGAAAACGGGCCGGCGGCGAAGCACCCCTTGAGCACGGCGACGGCCTCGGTGGCGCGCGCGACCCGCACGGCGGGGTCGTCGAAGGTGAGGCCGATCGCCCGGTACTCGGGCTCGTTCCAGCCCGCACCAAAGCCGACCTCGAGGCGCCCGCCGCTCAGGATGTCGAGGGTGGCCAGGTCCTGGGCCAGCACGGCGGGGTGGCGCAGGTCGTTGTTGAAGACGAACGTGCCGATGCGGATGCGCTCCGCAGCCGCCGCGATCGTGGCCAGGGCAGGGATCGGCGCGAGCTGGTCCAGCAGGTGGTCGCCGAGCATCAGCGTGTCATAGCCGATCGACTCGGCCCGCCGCGCCTTCTCCGCAAGCTGGCGGCCGTCGACGATCTCGGAGACATCGGCGCTGAAACGGAACGGGCGCATCGCCACTCCCTCCCAGGCAGCTTCGATGGCCCCGATCTTGCGCCATTCACACAAGGGACGCCGGCCCAGCGCGGGCACGGACCGCCGCCCGACGCGAGTACCGGCCGGCCCGGGAGTGTACGCTCGATCGCGGCCTCGGGCGGGTGCTGGGAACCCGCGGGGAGCCCCCACGAGGGATGCGCATGTCTGTCGATCCTGCGCTGTCACGCATCAGGGATGCCGCGCTCGCGGACCAGGTCGAGCCCGCCGAGCAGTCCTGGTGGAGCGTCACCCGGCCCGTGCTCACCCACCTGGGTGAGACCACTTCCCGCCTCGACCTGCACGGCCGCGTCGTGGCCGGCTTCCAGCACATCCGGATGGACACGCCCCTCGTCCTGCTTCCGCTCGTGCGAGCCGGAGCGCGGGTCCGTGTCGCGGCGGTGAACCCTGACAGCACGGACGACGTGGCGGCGGCATATCTCGCCCGGGAGGGTGCCGAGGTGTGGGGCTGGAGCCGCATGACGGACGCCGAGCGCGATGAGGGCCTGGACTGGCTGCTCTCCGTACCCGCCGACGCGCTCTGCGACATGGGCGGCGAACTCATCGAGGCCGTCACGCTGCGCGGACGATCGCGGCCCGCCGGGGCACTCGAGGCGACGACGTCCGGCATCCATCGCCTGGTCGACCTCGACCCTCCGTTTCCCGTGTTCGACTGGAACGGCATCCCGTTGAAAGATCGGCTGCACAACCGGCACCACGTGGGGCTGCAGGCGTGGCCCGCGTTCTCCGACATCACCGGCCTGGCGCTGCACGGCCGATCCGTCCTGGTAGTCGGCTTCGGCCCCGTCGGGCGGGGTGTCGCCATCCACGCCCGCGCGCTCGGCGCGGTGGTCTCGGTGGCCGAGGTCGATCCGGTACGGGCCCTCGAGGCGCAGCACCATGGCTGCCGGGTGGTGCCCCTCGATGCGGGCCTCGCGTCGTGCTCGATCGTCGTGACGGCGACCGGTCGAGAGGGGGTGCTCGGTCCCGAGCAGCTGCGCCGGCTCCGGCCCGGAGCGATCCTCGCCAATGTGGGTCACAGCAACCGCGAGATCGACGTGCCCTGGCTGGAGCGACAGCCGCACGGCAGCGTTCGTCGCTCCATCGAGCGGTACGCCGTCGACGGGCACGATGTCTTTCTGCTCAACCGCGGCAGCCTGGTGAACCTCGCGCCGGGGGCGGGCGTCGCGACCGACGAGCTGTTCGACCCGTTTGCAGGCGTCATGCTCGACGGGCTCGCCTGGATCCTTCAGGGCGGTGCGGCCACCGCCCTGCCTGGCCTGCAGCCCTACCCGGCCCACCTCGAGCGGGAGATCGCGGAACTGGCTCTGGCTGCACGGGGCTGA
>JBJKRK010000057.1:0-4503 GCA_046704705.1 Candidatus Limnocylindrales bacterium
GTGCGCGTTCCTGGCGAGGGCATGGCGCTCGGACCTGATGGCAACGTCTACGCCTGGGGCGTGGAAACCGGCGCGCCGGCGGCCCCGAACCTGCCGCCGATGCGCATCCTTCGCACGACATACACGATCCTGGGCGCGGACGGGCGCGCGCTTCCCGGCTGGCCCGTGACGATCCAGGGGCCGTCATCTCCGCCCGCCATCGCGCCGGACGGGTCGATCGTCGTGACCGTCGGGGGGGAGAAGGGGCAACCGCAGCGCGTCGAGGCGATCGGGACCGACGGCACGGTCGCGGCCGGGTGGCCGTACACGCTCCCCGCGGGCGTCGACGCCTGGCCGTACGCGATCGGCGAGGGGAGCCCCGCGCGACTCTCGCCGCCGTGGATCGCCCCGGACGGCACGGCCTACCTCGCCGTGTCGCGCAGCGCCGACCCGCAATCGGAGGGGCTCATCGCGCTGGGCGGAGGTGGTTCCGTCCCGAGCGGCTGGCCCGTCTGGCTGCCCGCGGGCACGCAGCTCCAGATGCAGGCGGTGTTCACGACCGGCGGGGGCGCGAACCTCCGTGCGCCGGCGTTCGCGACCGACGGCACGATCGACGTCCCCGTCGTCCGGGACAACCACGGCGCGGTCCTCGCACTCGCGCCGAACGGGGCGTCGCGGCCTGGCTGGCCGTTCGTGACGAGCGGCGCGTTCCAGCTCGTCGTCGGGCTCGACACGGGAGCGGATGGGACCCTGTACGTGGCGACCCAAAGTGGGTCGGGGCCGGCGCAGACGACCCGGCTGTACGCCGTTCGCCCGAATGGCCGACTGGCGCCCTGACCCCGGCTTCCCTGGGCCAATGACAAGTCCGCGCGGGGACGAGGTCGACTGCTTGCGCTTCTGAACGCGCTGTGGGTTGCTCGCCGCGGGCCACGTATCTATCAACATCTTCCAACACTTGCTGCCGCACTCAGCCGGGGGTGAGTGCGGCGGCGCGCCGGTTTGTCGGGACGAGCCCGGTGACGCTCGCGACACGTGGCAGCAACGTCGACCGTGGCGAGTACATCGCATGCAGGACGCAGAGAGGGATCCGCTCTTCTCCGTTGCGTACCCCGTGGCAACGGCAGGACTTCCGTCGTGCAGGCGCTGCATCCTCCGCGCCGCGTGACCGCGCGCCTACGATGTGGTCGATGTTCGGGCTGCTCGCAACCACGGCCCTCCTCGGCTCCGTCTCGGCGCCGCTGGCAGCCGCGTCGACGGAGACGCTGCATGCGCTCACCGGGCTGTTCCTGCTATTCGTTGGCGCGAAGCTCGGAGACGAGCTGGCTCGACGCCTCGGGCAGCCGGGGGTGATCGGCGAGCTTGCAGGCGGGTTCGTCGTGGGCCCCCATGCCCTGGGGCTCGTGACGCCAGACGCGGCGGCGACCGTGCTTGCCGAGCTCGGGGTCGTCGTGCTGCTCTTCTCGGTGGGGCTCGAGGTACGAACGGATCAACTCGTCGCCGTCGGAAGACCGGCCGTCCTGACCGCGGTGATCGCGATGATCCTGCCGATCGGCGCTGTGGCGAGCCTGATGCTGGCCATCGGGACAGAACCCGCCCCGGCAGCATTCGTTGGGCTTGCCCTCGCCGCAACGAGCATCGGGATCACCAGTCGCGTCCTGGCGGAGCGAGGACTGCTCCAGCAACGATTCGCCCGGGTCATCCTGGGGGCGGCGATCGCCGATGACGTGCTGGTGCTCGTGTCGATCGGGATCGTGTCGGGCATCGTGCAGGGCGACCTGTCCGCGTCCACCGTGCTGCTCGTCGTGGCAGCAGTCGGATTGCTCCTGCTGGGGTTCGCGGCGGCGCGCCGGGCGCGAGGTCTGCGCAGCGAGGTCTTCACCTGGTGGCTCTTTGCGGACACGCCCCTCGCCCCAGCGTTCATCGTCATGCTACTCGGCGCGCTCGTCGCCGCCTGGATTGGCCTGGCGGCGATCATCGGCGCCTTCGTTGCCGGACTGATCGTGGCCGAGACCGAGGCGCGTCACGAGCTCGAGTCCGAAATGCGTTCCCTGGCGACGATCTTCACGCCGTTCTTCTTCGCGGTCACGGGAGCCCAGCTGGATCTGGGGGCGCTCCTCGACCCCCGATTGGCGCTCCTGGCGGTGGCGGTGGGGGTCGTGGGCGTCTTGACCAAGGTGGCCGGCGGCCTGCTCGGGGCGGCGCCGATCGGCTGGGCCGGTGCGCTCGCGGTCGGGATCGGCATGGCGCCGCGTGGCGAGGTCGGCATCGTGGTTGCCAACCTGGCGCTTGCCAGCGGCGTCGTATCCGACGAGCTCTTCAGCGTGATCCTCGTTGCCGTGGTGCTCACCACGATCGCCGCGCCGCTCTTGCTCGTGCCGGCCGCAAGAGCGGCTGCGCAGGCCCAGACGTAGCCGCGGGTCACGACCGAGGTTCCGGTCGATGCCGGCGAGGAGTGCCGGCACCGGGCCTGCGGGGTTGGGTCGTCGCACCTCATCACCCGCCCGATAGGCGCCTGACCCACTTCTCGATCTCCACCGCCGCAAAGCCGAGCGTCGAGGCCGCGAGCACGACCACGAGCTCCGGGATCGCCAGCGCCTGCGTGACGAAGACCGGCTGCAGCAGCGGCACGTAGACGAGGGCGAGCTGGACCGCGAGTGTCGCTGCGACGGCGACCGTCAGCGGCAGGTTCGTGCGCAGCCCCAGGCGGAACAGGCTCTCGCGCTCCGAGCGCACGGCCAGGGCGTTGCCGAGCTGGAGCAGCGCGAGGGTGGTGAAGACCATCGTCTGCCAGTGCCAGCCGCGGTCGATCGCCAGCGCCTGCACGCCGAGCGTCACCGCGCCCATCAAGAGCCCCACCCAGACGGCCTGCTGCCAGAGCCCGCGCCCGAAGATCGACTCCGACGAGGGCCGCGGCGGCCGGCGCATCGTGTCGCGCTCCGCCGGCTCGACACCGAGGGCCAGCGCGGGCAGCCCGTCGGTGACCAGGTTGATCCACAGGATCTGCACCGCCAGGAGCGGCAGCGGCAGACCGACGAACGGTGCCAGGAACATCACCCAGATTTCCGCCGAGTTCGTGGTGAGCAGGTAGCGCACGAACCGGCGGATGTTGTCGTAGATCCGCCGTCCCTCCTCGACGGCCGCCACGATCGTGGCGAAGTTGTCGTCGGCGAGCACCATGTCGGCGGCTTCCTTGCTCACCTCGGTGCCGGTGACCCCCATCGCCACGCCGATGTCGGCACGCTTCAGGGCCGGCGCGTCGTTCACGCCGTCGCCGGTCATCGCCACCACGGCGCCGCGTGCCGCCCACGCCTCGACGATGCGGAGCTTCTGCTCGGGGTTGGTGCGTGCGTAGACCGCGACCTCCCCGACCTGCGCCCCGAATGCCGCCTCGTCGAGATCGGCGAGCTCCCGGCCGGTGAGCGCGCGCCCGCCCTCCCGAAGGATGCCGACGCGCCGCGCGATCGCCTGTCCGGTCAGCGGATGGTCGCCGGTGATCATCACGGGTGTGATGCCGGCCTCCCGGCAGGCGGTGATCGCGGGCGCCGATTCCGCGCGCGGCGGATCGGCCATGGCCACGATCCCGAGCAGCTCGAGCTCCCGCTCCGCGTCCTCCAGCGGCGCCGGCACGTGGGCGACGCGCCGCTCGGCGACGGCCAGGACGCGGTATCCGTCCGCTGCGTATCGCGCGGCCGCCAGCTCAGCGGCGGCCAGCTCCTCCGCGTGCTCGACTCGGAGCAGCGGCGCGAGTGCCTCGAGCGCCCCTTTGACCGCGATCCAGATCCCATCGCCGTCCGCGTGCAGGGTGGCCATGCGGCGCCGCTCCGGGTCGAACGTGATCTCCTCGACCCGTGGGCAGGCCGCCTGCAGCTCGGACTGGTCGACGCCGCGCTTGCCGCCGAGCGCAAGCAGCGCCGCCTCGGTCGGATCGCCGCTGATCGACCATGCTCCGCCGCCCCGCTGCGGCGCGTGCAACTTCGCGTCGTTGCAGGCGGTGACGACCCGCGCGAGCCGGTCGAGATGCTCGTCTCCGGCCGGCACCGGCTCGAAGGCGCCATCCGGCGCGTATCCGTTGCCGCTCACGAGGTACTCGGCGTTGGGCGTCCAGACACGCTCGACGAGCATGCGGTTCTCGGTCAGCGTCCCGGTCTTGTCGGTGCAGATGACGGTCACCGAGCCGAGCGTCTCCACCGCGGGGAGCTTGCGGATCAGCGAGCGACGGCGCGCCATGCGCCGCGCACCGAGCGCGAGGGCGATCGTGACGACGGCCGGCAGGCCCTCGGGTATGGCCGCCACGGCCAGGCTGACGGCGGTCAGGAACATCACGTCGAGCGGCTCGCCGCGCGCCACGCCGAAGGCGAAGACCAGCGCGCAGACGCCGAATGCCGCGACCGCCAGCCGCTTGCCGAGCGTCGACAGACGGCGCTGCAGCGGCGTCTGGCCGCCCATGTGCTCCTGCAGAAGGTCGGCGACGCGGCCGAGTGCCGTGGACATGCCGGTCGCCACCACGACGCCGATCCCCCGGCC
>JBJKRK010000058.1:0-15816 GCA_046704705.1 Candidatus Limnocylindrales bacterium
GCCGCCGGGGACGCCGGGCGTCCGATGGCGCGCCGGATCGGCCCGATAGAAGCGCTCGAAGACGTGCGCCTGGTGCTCGGGAGGGATACCGGGCCCCGTGTCCGACACACGGATGCGAAGCCACGCCCCCTCGCGTGCGAGGTGGACCGCCGCGCTGCCTCCCGACGGCGTGTAGGCGGCCGCGTTCGTGAGGAGGTTGGCCAGGATCCGCTCCACGTGGCGCGGGTCCACCTGCGCCCACGTCCCGTCGGCGGATGCGGCCGCGATCTCGAAATGGACGCCGCGCTGCTCGAAGAGCGCCGCTGCCGCAGTCCCCGCGCGCGCGACGATCGACGCGACATCGACGCGTTCCACGGACCGGTGCAGGCCGGCACCCTCGGCCGCGGCCAGATCGTGCAGATCGCCGATCAGGCGCGCGACTTCACCGGCCGTGTTCCGCACTGCCTGCAGCTGCCCCTTCGACGGGCGCACGATGCCATCGGCGAGCGCGTCGAGCTGGGTGGTCAGCACCGTCACCGGCGTGGCGATCTCGTGCGCCAGGTCGCTTGCCGCGCGCCGGCGCAGCCCCTCGGAGCGCTCCAGGTTCTGGGCCATGGCGTTGAACGCCACGGCAAGCTCCTGGCCCTCCCGGTCCGACGGGACGGGGACGCGGACGCTCAGGTCGCCTGCGCCGAGCCGGTGTGCCGCCGCCGCCATGGTGGAGAGCGGGCGGGTCAGGCGGAGCCCCATGAAGAGCGCCACGAGCATCGAAACGATCAGCGCGGCGAGCCCTGCGACGAGGAGTGTCTGGGTGATCGCGCGCCGAAAGGTCTGTCCGGCCGCCTGGCGCAGCGTCGCGGGCAACGCTGCCGGCGTCACGGCGAGCCGACCGACGGTCACACCGGCGTCGACCAGCGGGATCGAGACGGGCGCTCCGCCGGCGCCCGGTGCTCCGGCCGCCCTCCCGTACTCCGCGACCAGGTTTCCGCTCGCGTCGTAGATCGCGATCGGTCCGCCGGCGGCGACGGCGAGCTGGCGGAGCTCGAGCGCGCCGAAGCGCAGCGAGCCGCGGGCGTTGTACGCATCGACCACGAGCGCCGCGACGTCCTGACGACGCGCCTGGAGGTCGTCGCGGAGGAACTGGTTGAAGCGGTTGCTCACGCTGACGCTGACGACGATCCCGACCAGGACGACGACGATGGCGATGGAACCGCCGATGGCGAACGCCAGCCGGACGCCGAGGCGATCCATCAGTGGCCTCGCTCGGGCCGGGCGACCCGCGTCTGTGCCGGGCCTTCGTTCCGGTGGGCTGGGGGCGGATCCTGCCGGGCGATCCAGCGGTAGCCGACCTCGGAGATGGTCTCGATCGCCCACGGTTGCGCCGCTCTGTCGCCGAGCTTGCGTCGCAGATTCGCGACATGAACGTCGATGTTCCGGGCCGTGTCGGCATGTGCCCCGGCGGCCAGCCGGAGCAGGTCGTCGCGGTCCAGCGGTGTTCCACGCGCATGGACCAGGGCGAGCAGCAGCCTTGCCTCCGCGGGCGTGAGCCGCCCCTGCCTGTCCTCGCAGGTGAACGTCCGACTCGCGGGATCGATCGTGAGCCTCCCGCCGGCGAATGAAAGCGGGCCGCCGTCCGGTGGGCCGGGGGGACGCGCGGGCCGTGCCCGCCGCAGGATCGCGTTCACGCGTTCCACGAGCTCGTGGATGTTGAACGGTTTGGGCAGGTAGTCGTCGGCGCCGAGGCGCAGTCCAGCGATGCGCTCCACATCGCTGCGCTTCGCGGAGGCGATGAGGATCGGGACGTCGGAGACCTCGCGGATCGCGCGGATCAGCGCTTCGCCCTGCAATCCCGGGAGCATCAGGTCGACCACGAGCAGATCGACCGGGTCCGCGTCGAACGCGTCGAGGGCGTCCCGTCCATCGGCGGCCTCGCGCACCTCGTAGCCGGCTCGCTCCAGGTACAGGCGGAGGAGCTCGCGCAGGCGCGCCTCGTCCTCGACCACCAGGATGCGTGCGCGCGGAATCCGGCTTGCCATGGGGCGCTCCTGTGTCAGCCAGCCGGCGCGAGACCTGCTCGTCCGGCCGTCGAGAACGACTCGTCGTGGGCGTACGCGCCGATCGTAGCGGGGCGACGTCAAGACGCGATGAAGACGCCGCAAAGACGGTCGCGAGACGTCGCACGCGCACGCAAGAAGTCGCAAGGCGATGCCGAGATGCCGCGCGCGCTCGCACGACGCCGCAAAGACGGTCGCGAGTCGCCGCACGTCCTCGCGTGACCCGCCGCGCGTCCCGACCCGTCCGGCCGGCCCATTTCGCCCGGTACAATCGCGGCCATGCCCCAGCTCGTGGTCCAGAAATACGGAGGCTCGTCTGTCGCCAGCGCCGAGCGCATCAAGCACGTTGCCGGACGCGTGGCGGCAGAGCACGCTCGTGGATCCTCTCTGGTGGTCGTGGTGAGCGCGATGGGCGATACGACCGACCACCTGATCGACCTGGCGGCCCAGATCACCGTGGAGCCGGACCCCCGCGAACTCGATCGCCTGCTCGCCACCGGCGAGATGCAGAGCTGCGCGCTCGTGGCCATGGCGCTGCAGGCGCTCGGTGTGCCCGCGATCTCGTTGAGTGGGCCCCAGGCGGGCATCCGGACCGACACGGCCCACGGGCGCGCCCGCATCGCCGCCATCGACCCGGGCCGCGTGCACCGCGAGGTGGAGGACGGCCGGGTCGTCATCGTCGCCGGCTTCCAGGGCGCAACGTCGGACTCGATCCTCGCCGGCGAGATCACCACCCTGGGCCGCGGCGGCTCCGACACCACGGCGGTCGCCCTCGCCGCACGTCTCGGGGCGGATCGCTGCGAGATCTACACGGATGTGGACGGGATCTACACGGCCGACCCGCGCATCGTACCGGACGCGCAGCTCCTGCCCGTCATCAGCTACGAGGAGATGCTCGAGATGGCGCAGCAGGGCGCGCAGGTGATGCAGACGCGCGCCGTCGAGCTGGGCTGGGTGAACGGCGTGGAGATCGCCGTCCGCTCGACCTTTTCGGACCATCCCGGCACCCTGATCAAGGAGGACCCGCAGGTGGAGCAGCGCAACAAGGTGCGGGGCCTGGCGACGGACCGCAACGTGGCGAAGCTGACGATCGTGGGGGTGCCGGACCGGCCCGGCATCGCGCACACGGTCTTCGCCCCGCTCGCCGACGCCGGGATCAACGTCGACATGATCGTGCAGAACGTCGGTCACGCCGGCGCGACCGACCTCTCCTTCACGATCCCACGTGGCGACCTGGGCAAGGCTCGGAAGCTGCTGGAGCCGCTGGTGGCGGAGATCGGCGCGGCGGAGCTGACCGCCGACGCGTCGGTCGCCAAGGTGTCGATCGTGGGGGCCGGCATCCAGAGCGCCCCCGGCTACGCCTCGCGCATGTTCAGCTGCCTGGCCGAGAGCGGCATCAACATCGAGATGATCTCGACGTCCGAGATCCGCATCACCTGCATCATCGCGGCCGATGCGGTCGAGAAGGCGGCGCGTGCGCTGCACGCGGCGTTCCGGCTGGAGCGGCCGGGCGACACGGTGTGAGCACGTTGCGCGCCGCGAACGTGCCCTGCAGACGGGATCGAGCGCGCCCCGGGCGTGGCTCGAGCGCGCTCCGTGGGCCTGGCACGAGCGCGGCCCGGGTTGCGGCTCGAACGCGCGACGCAGGCGTGGCACGAGCGCGCTCCGGCCGCCCAGCGCCCGTCGCGTGGTGTGTTGATGCGCGCCACGTTGCCTCGGTCGCGTCCTCGCGCGCGGCCCGGGATCCTCGGATGAGCTCAGCGTGACCGGCGGCTTCCCGGCACGGCTCGAGCGCTTCGACGCCGTCGACTCGACGCAGCGTGTGGTGGCGGAATGGCTGGCCGGCGGCACGCCCGAGGTGGCGGTCGCGGTCGCCGACATCCAGACCGAGGGGCGTGGGCGACAGGGGCGCCGCTGGGACGCGCCACCCGGCACGGCGCTGCTCTGCTCGTGCGGGTTCAGGCCCGAGTGGCTCGCGCCCCGCCATGCCTGGCAGGTGCCCGCCGTGGTCGCACTGGCCATGCTGGATGCCTGTGAGGCCGTCGCCGGACTGCGCGACGGGACGCTCGGCCTGAAGTGGCCGAACGATCTCGTGGCCGCGGGACCGGGCGCGACCTTGGGCGCGGAACCGGCCTCGGGTGAGGCCCCCGGTGGCGCGGGTGGGGCCGCGGGACCTTCCGATGAGCTCTCCGGCGGCACCCGCGACGTGGAGCCGCAGCGCCGCGACGCGGTCCTGCTGAAGTTCGCCGGCGTCCTGGGCGAGACGACACTCGCCGGGTCTCGGCTCCGCACCGCGGTCGTGGGCATCGGCGTGAACGTGGACTGGGGCACGACCCCGTTCCCCGCCCAACTGGTCGGTTCCGCGACGACCCTCGCCGCCGTGGCCCACCGCCCGGTCGACCGGGAGCAGCTCCTCGGTGCGTTCCTTGCGCGCCTGGAGCCCCGGTACGAGGCGCTCGCGGCCGGCAGGTTCGACGCGGCCGCCTGGTCGATGCGGCAGCGCACGACCGATCGCGTGGTCGAGATCGCGCTGGGCGACCGGCGCCTGGAAGGCCTGGCGGTGGGTGTGGACCCGGATTCCGGCGCGCTGCTCGTGATGGTCGAGGGAGTCGAAGTCGCGATCGACGCGGGCGAGGTGCTGCGCTGCCGGCTGCGCGGCTGATGTTTTCTTCCGGCCTGGCGTGTAACGCGTACACTGCGCCGGTGTTCAGGAAGGGAGAACGGCTGCGTGCCACGCAGCCAGTTCCGTTCGACCCCGATCGCCCGGCCGTCCAGGCGGCGCAGCGGGATCCACGCGAGTTCGAGATCCTCTACCGCAGGTACGTGGGCCAGGTGTACAGCTTCGCCATCTACGAGCTGGGAGATCGTCACGCCGCCGAGGACGTGACCGCACAGATCTTCCTGCAGGCACTCGCCGCCCTGCCGCGCTTCCGCGAGCAGGCCGCGGCCGCGTCGGATCCCGCGGCGAGCAGCTTCCGTGTCTGGCTCTTCCAGATCGCCCGCAACGCGCTTCGCAACGAACGCCGGCGCGTGCGGCGTCACCCGGTGGCGCCGCTCTCGACCGCGCTCTCGCTCCCCGATGCCGCCGATCCGGCCGTCGCGGCTGTCGAGCACGACGCGTTCGAGCGCGCCTGGCGCGTGATCCAGCGCCTGCCTGGCGATCGGCGCCGCGCGCTCATCCTCCGCTTCGTCGACGAGATGCCGACCCCACAGATCGCAGCCGTCCTGGGACGCTCGGAGGGCGCGGTGCGGGTCCTGATCCACCGCGGGCTGCGGAGCGTGGCCGAGGAACTTCGCCGGCCCGTGCGGCCCTCGTGAACCTGCACCTGCTCCGGCGCGCCTCGGATGCGAGTCCGCTCCGGCGCGCCTCGGACGGACGCGCCCTTGCCGCCGCCGACGCGGCCGCGCTGCGCTCGGATGCGTACATCGAGGAGCTGCTCGCATCCCGGGAGCCGACCGTGCCGCCAGCCGACCTCGATCCGCAGGTCCGGAACGCGGCCGAGCTGCTCGCCGCGGCACTCGTGCGCTTCCACCCATCGTTCCGCTTCGAGGAGGAGCTGGCGGGTCGGTTGCGCCGGCTGGCCACGGCAACGGGCACGGGAACGGGAATGGGAACGGGCAGCATCGGCGTGGCGCCGCTGGACGGGCGACGCATGGTGGCGCTGCGGCCGCCGCTGGCCGCGACGACATCCTCCGAAGGGCAGGTGTCCGGGGCCCTGGGGCCCCTTCGCGCCGCCGGCGCGGGTGAGGAAGAGATCCGTGGGCAACTGCGGCCGCGGCAGCTGGTGGCGCAACGCCAGGCGGACGTGCTCCCGCGCCAGGTGCTCATGGGCGGGGCGATCGCCTCGGGCGTCTCGCTTGCGGGGATGGCGCTCGTCGCCTGGCGACTGGGCGGTCCTGCCGGAATCGTCCGCCGCGCTCGTGCCGCCGGCGACACGCTGCTCGCACCGGGTCGCGCCGTACCGGCCATCGCCGCGATCGCCGGTACCTCCGCTGGTGAGGAGGCGGGCTGATGCCGATCAAGCTTCCGTTCCTGCCCCACCGACGCGAGTTCCCGCCGGATCTGTGGACGAAGTGTCCGTCCTGCGAGGAGATGCTCTACAACAAGCAGCTCGAGCGGAACCTGCGCGTGTGCCCGAAGTGCGGGCACCACTTCCGGATGCGTGCCGATGAACGCCTGCGGCACCTCCTCGACCCGGACAGTTTCGAGGAGCGCGACGTCGGGCTGGAGTCGCTCGACCCGCTCGGTTTCGTCGACCAGAAGCCGTACCCGGACCGCCTGGCCGCCGCCCGTATCGCCACGTCGCTGCGGGAGGCCGCGGTGTGGGGCATCGGCCGGATCGAGCGCCAGCCCGTCGCGATCTGCGTGATGGACTTCGCGTTCATGGGGGGCTCGATGGGTTCCGTGGTCGGGGAGAAGGTGACGCGCGCAGCGGAGACAGCGCTCGAGCGGCGGCTCCCGCTGGTGGTCGTCTCGTCGTCCGGCGGCGCGCGGATGCAGGAAGGCACGCTGGCGCTCATGCAGCTGGCCAAGACCTGCGCCGCCCTCGGCCGGCTGGCCGCCGCGGGCGTGCCCTACGTCAGCGTGCTGAGCGATCCGACCACTGGCGGCGTCTTCGCCTCGTACGCGGTCCTGGGCGACGTCAACCTGGCCGAACCGAACGCGCTCATCGGCTTCGCCGGTGCGCGCGTGGCTGCCGGGACGATTGCAGCGGAACTGCCGCCGGGCTTCCAGCGGGCCGAGTTCCTCCTCGAGCACGGGTTTCTGGACAACGTCGTGCCGCGTCCGCAGCTGCGCGGCGCGCTTGCCACGATCCTCGGTTTCCTCCGGCCGGCTCCCGCCCCGGCCGTGGCGACCAGCGGGCTGGGGCTCTGAGCATGGCCGACGCGATCATGGCGCAGCCCTCGACCGGGGGCGCCTCCGGGCAGGCGCCCGGGCAGGGGCGGGCAGATGGAGAAGCGCGGCCGGCCGAGGAGCGGGTGTGGGCACGCGTCCAGGCGGCACGCGATCCGCGCCGGCCGCACACGCTGGAGCTCCTCGGCGCGATCGCCACCGACGTGACCGAGTTGCACGGTGACCGACTTTTCGGCGACGACGCGGCCGTGGTAGTCGGCTTCGCGCGCCTGGACAAACGGCCCTTCGTGTTCGTCGGCCATCAGAAGGGCTCGGACACGGACGAGAACATCCGCCGGAACTTCGGCCTCCCGCACCCCGAGGGATACCGGAAGGCGATCCGGGCGTTCGACCTGGCCGAGCGATTCCGCCTGCCCGTCGTGACGTTCGTCGATACCCAGGGCGCGTATCCGGGCGCGGCGGCGGAGGAGCGCGGGGTGGCCGACGCTATCGCGCGTTCGATCGTGCGCATGACGGCCCTTCGCACCCCGATCGTGACGGTGATCACCGGCGAGGGCGGCTCGGGCGGTGCGCTGGCGATCGCGGTCGGCGACGTGGTGCTCGCCCTGGAGAACGCGGTGTATTCCGTGATCAGCCCCGAGGGCTGCGCGAGCATCCTCTGGCGGGACACGGCAGCTGCCCAGCAGGCAGCCGCAGCGATGCGCATGACGGCGGCCGATCAGCTCGCGCTCGCCGTCGTCGACGAAGTCGTCCCTGAGCCACCCGGGGGCGCACAGGCGGACCACGCCGCGACGGGCGCGTTGCTCGCCCCCCGCATCGGGGCGCATCTCGACGCGCTGGGGCAGCTTCCCCTCGATGTCCTCGTCGAGCGTCGATACGCGCGGTACCGCACGCTCGGCATGTTCGCGGCCGGGCGGCCCGAGGCCGCCAGGGGGGTCGAGCGACCGGGCATCGCCGATCGCCTGCGTGGGCTGCTCGAAATGGGCCGCGAGACGATCTCCAGTGTGGGACCGCCGCTGCCCGGGCGGCGCGATGCCGGGACGGCGGACCCGGATGCGCCCCTGCGTGAGGAGCTCTGATGGACGAGCTGACCAACGACGTCCTCCCTGCGCTCATCGCGCGTCTCCGCAGGAGCGACCTGGGCGAGCTCGAGGTCCGCACGCCACGCTGGCGGGTGCGCCTCCGGCGCGCGCTGCCGGCGCCGTCGGCCGGCGCGCAATCGAATCCCGGGGCGCAGTCGAATCCCGGGGCGCAGTCGAATCCCGGGGCGCCTCGCGATCGCGCCGCCGCGTCTCGCGCCGCGTCCCCAGGCTCCGGAGCGATGACCCAGGTGTCGGGCGGTGGATCCCACGGCGTCGGATCGGGCGTTCGATCGGGGCGTGATCCTCGCGGCGCGCAGGCAGACGATCCCGGCACTGGTCGGCGCCCCCTCATGGCGGTCGGCCCGGACGCGCCGGGAGCCTCCCCGTCGCGCGGCGTCGACCTCGAACCCCGCGCGGCAACGTCTCCTGCGGTCGGGTATTTCAGCCCGCGGCCCGAGCTGCATCGGGGCCAGCGTGTGCTGACCGGTGACTTGCTCGGCTGGGTCGACGTGCTCGGCGTACGGCACGACGTGACCTCCCCCGTCGACGGAGCCGTCGCGCGCCAGGTCGCGCTGCAGGGGGAGGCCGTCGAGTACGGCCAGCCGCTCGTCGAGGTAGAGCCGCTGCCCGCCGAACCGGTACCGGCCGAGTCCGGCGCGTCGGGTTCCGCCCCGGCTGGCGCCACCTCGGTCAGTTCCACCCCGGCCGGCGCCACCTCGGTCGGTTCCGCCCCGGCTGGCGCCACCTCGGTCGGTTCCGCCCCGGCTGGCGCCACCTCGGTCGATTCCACCGCGGCCGAGTCCGGCCTGCCCGAGTCCGCCCTGCCCGGTTCCGCCCCCGCGGGATCCGTTTCTGCCGGATCCCCGCCTCCGCGCACAGAGCTGCAGGAATCGGTCGGCGCAGGCGGCGCTGGCCTGCCGCGCCGCGAGGCCCGCTGAGCGTGTTCCAGAAGGTCCTGATCGCGAACCGCGGGGAGATCGCGCTGCGGCTCCTGCGCACCTGCCGTGCCCTCGGGATCGCGTCCGTCGTCGCGTACAGCGAGGCCGACCGGGATTCCCTGCCCGTACAGCTCGCCGATGAGGCCATCTGCATCGGCCCGGCCGAGGCATCCAGGAGCTACCTCGCCGCCGCGGCGCTGATCTCGGCGGCGATCGTGACGGGCTGCGACGCGATCCACCCCGGCTACGGCTTCCTATCCGAGGACGCCACGTTCGCCGACATGGTGCGCGCTCATGACCTGGTCTTCATCGGGCCATCGGCGGAGGTGCTCGAGCGGTTCGCCTCGAAGGAAGCCACGCGCCGCCTCCTCGGCCGCTACGGTCTGCCGACGATCCCCGGGTCGGACGGGCTGCTGCGTGACGATGCTCACGCCCGGAGCGAGGCGGAACGCATCGGCTACCCCGTGCTGATCAAGCCCTCGGCCGGCGGCGGCGGCAAGGGGATGCGCCAGGCGCGATCGCCGCGCGAGCTCGAGCAGGCGCTGCCCATGTGCCGCTCGGAGGCTCGCGCCGCGTTCGGCGACGATTCCCTCTACCTGGAGAAGTGGATCGAGGAGAACCGGCACGTCGAGGTGCAGGTGCTCGTCGACCGGTACGGCAACGGCGTGCACATGGGGGAGCGCGACTGCTCGGTCCAGCGGCGCCATCAGAAGCTCATCGAAGAGGCGCCCACACCGGCGCTTGGCCCCGAGAGCCGCGCGCGCCTCGCCGAGCAGGCGATCGAGGCGGTCGTGGCCGCCGGGTACGAGAACATGGGCACGCTCGAGTTCCTCGTCGACGGCCAGGGCAATTACTACTTCATCGAGATCAACTGCCGGATCCAGGTGGAGCACCCCGTCACGGAGATGCTCACGGGCCTGGATCTCGTGGCCGAGCAGCTGCGGGTCGCGGCGGGCGAGCCGCTCGGGTATCGGCAGGCGGACGTGCAGCCCAGGGGCCACGCCATCGAGTTCCGCATCACCGCGGAGGACGCCGCGCACGAGTTCCGTCCCCAGGCCGGCGTGGTGACGCGATACCTGCCTCCGGGCGGCCCGTCGGTGCGGATGGACAGCCACCTCTACAGCGGGTACGAGGTGCCGCCGTACTACGATTCCCTGCTGGGAAAGCTCGTGACGTGGGGTCCCGATCGCGCCTCGGCGATCGCCCGCGCGCGGGTAGCCCTCGACGAGCTGCGGGTCGACGGGCTTGCCACCAGCGCGGCGTTCCATCGGGCCGTCCTGTCGCACCCGGCATTCCTGGAGGGCAAGTTCACGACGAACCTGCTGGATCGCGTCGGACCCGCGGCCTTCCTGGCCGCTGCTCGCCGCTGAGCGGGGGAGGGGAGATGGCAGCGGAGGAGCGGATGTCGCCGGATCGGCCGTCGGGCGGGGCGCACGCAGCCGACGCACCGGATCGGCCGTCGGGCGGGGCGCACGCAGCCGACGCACCGGATCGGCCGTCGGGCACGGCACCGGCACCGCGCACCGTCGTCCACACCAGCGCGGAGATCCGACGGCTGATCCCGCACCGCTGGCCGTTCCTGCTGGTCGACCGCATCGTCGAGTACGACCCGGACGCCGCGTGCATCGTCGGCGAGAAAGCCGTCACCGCCACGGAGTGGTTCTTCCAGGGCCACTTCCCCGACCTGCCCGTGATGCCCGGCGTGCTGCAGGTCGAGGCGCTGGCGCAGACGATGGCCGTCTACGTCGCGAAACAGCCCGGATTCGGCGACGCGATGGGGCTGTTCGCCGGCATCGACGAGTGCCGCTTCAAGCGGGTCGTCGTCCCCGGCGACGTGCTGCGGCTGGAGATCACCATGGAGAAGCTCGGCCGACGCTTCGGACGCGGCAGGGGGGTGGCCAGCGTGGACGGGGATGTCGCCTGCGAAGCGCTCCTATCGTTCATCATTCCCCCGCCCGGAACCCTGCGCTGAGGAGGACATGGCCACTCGCATCGCTCTGCTATCCGACATCCACGGCAACAGCGCCGCGCTCGAGGCCGCGCTCGCCGATGTGCGCAAGACTGCCCCGGACGTCATCGCCGTCGCCGGCGATCTCGTGCTCAACGGACCCCGTCCCGGTGAGGCGGTCGACCTGGTCCGCCAGCTCGAGGCCGACGGGGCGCTGGTGATCCAGGGCAACACCGACATCGCGGTCGCGGATCTCGATCTCACGGCCGCCTTCCCGTGGTTCGACGAGGTGCCGCACACGCACGTCGCTGCCGCGGAGTGGGCCCACGATGCGCTGGCCGACGCGCAGCTCGACTACCTGCGCCGGCTGCCTGCGGAGCGCCGGCTGAGCGTCGACGGCACGCTGGTCCTCGTCTGCCACGCTTCTCCAGGCAGCCAGACGGCCGGGCTCGACGCCGACGTCGACGCGGCCACCGTGGTCGAGCGGGTGACGCGCACGGATGCGCGCGTGGTGGTGTGCGGCCACACGCATGTCGCGCACGTCCGCGACCTGGGCTGGAAGCAGGTCGTCAACCCGGGCTCCTGCGGGTACGCCTTCGACGGGGACCCCGGCGCGAGCTGGGCCCTCCTCACCATCGACGGGGACGAGATCGCCACGGAGCTGCGGCGGACATCCTACGACGCGCAGGCCGTGAGCGACGAGTTGAGCAGCCGTGGCATTCTGGGCGACGTCTACCGCGCCGCCACCGTGCGCACCGGTCGGTTCGTGCGATGAGCATCGGACCGATTCGTGCCGGCGAGGCCGGGTGAGCATGCGGTCGGCAGGCGCCGCCTCGTCCCAGGATCCGCCCGCCGGACCGCGCGCCGGGCGACGCGTGGTCGTCACCGGCGTGGGCGCGGTGACGGCGCTCGGCCCAGACAGCGCCTCCACCTGGGCCGCGCTGCTCGACGGTCGGTCCGGGATCCGGCCGATCACCGCGTTCGACCCGTCACGCGTGCGCAGCCGCATCGCCGGCGAAGCGCGTGAGGCCGATCCGCTGCGCGTCATCGACCGCAAGGCGATGCGCCGGACGGATCGCTGCACGCAGCTCGCGCTGCTCGCGACGCAGGAGGCGCTGCGCGACGCGGGCCTGCCCGAACGCCTGGAGGGGGAACTCGCCGAGTCGTCCGGGTCGATCGTGGCCTCCGGCCTGGGAGGGTGCGACACGATCTTCACCGAGGCGCGCACGTACGTCGAGCAGGGCCCCGACCGGATGAGCCCGTTCTTCGTGCCGATGGCGATCGCGAACATGCCAGCCGGACAGATCGCGATGGCGTTCGGCGCGCTCGGCCCGTCGTACGCGCTGGTCAGCGCCTGCGCCGGAGGGGCGCACGCCATCGGCGAGGCGGCCGAGACGATCCGGCGGGGCGATGCCGAGCTGATGCTGGCTGGGGGCGCCGAGGCGCCGGTCGTCGAAGGGATCGTCGGCGGCTTCGCGGCGATGCGCGCGCTGAGCACGCGGAACGATGACCCGGCCCGCGCCAGCCGCCCGTTCGACCTGGGCCGCGACGGGTTCGTCGTCGCGGAGGGCGCCGCCACGCTCGTGCTCGAGGAGCTCGGCCATGCCGCCCGCCGCGGTGCGCGCATCCACGCGGAGCTCATGGGCTACGGCGCCAGCGCCGACGGCTACCACCTGACGCTTCCCTTGCCGGGAGGAGGCGGAGCCGTGCGTGCCGCGCGGCGTGCCCTGGCGAAAGCACGCCTCGATGCGTCGCAGGTCGACCATGTGAGCGCGCATGCGACCAGCACCGGTGAGGGCGACGCGGCCGAACTCGCCGGCCTCCACGCCCTGTTCGGTGCGCGCGCCGGGTCGGTCTCGGTCAGCGCGATCAAGGGGGCGCTCGGCCACACGCTGGGCGCCGCCGGCGCGATCGCTGCGGCGATGGCCGTCTTCACGCTGCGCGACGGCCGCATCCCGCCGACGCTCAACCTCGACTCCCCGGACCCTGCGGCGGGCGGGCTCGACCTGACGCCGCTGGCCGCCCGACAGCGCGAGGTCGACGTCGCGCTCGTCAACGCTTTCGGTTTCGGTGGCCAGAACGGTGCGCTGCTGCTGCGGCGCTGGGTGGCGTAGCGGAATGGACGCGGACTCCAGTCGCACGGGCATGCCGCTCTCCACGACCGAGCTCGTGGAGCGCATCGACCAGCTGGAGCGGCTCCTGCAGGATTCCGGGCTGGCGGAGCTCGAGGTCGAGTCCGAGGACCTCGCGATCGTCCTCCGGACACCGGCTGCCCTGGTGCCCGGGCCCGGATCCCAGGTCGCGGTACCTGCGTCGCCGGGACCTGACGCGGTCGGTGGCGCCGAAGTGCCGCGTACCGCGGACCAGGCCGCCGTCGCGGCCGACTCGGGACGCCAGGGCGGCGCGGCTGGAGGCGGCGTTTCCGCGGGCGCGCCGCAGTCGGGAACGGGTGCCGCGGGGGCCGCCGGGAGCGCTGAAGTGCCTGCGCCGCGGACGCACCTTGTGCTGGCACCGCTCACCGGTATCTACTACGGGGCGCCGTCGCCGCAGGCCGAGCCGTACGTGCGGGCGGGCGACCAGGTCGCGGTCGGCCAGGTCATCGGCCTGATCGAGGCCATGAAGCTGTTCAACGAGATCAAGAGCGATGCCGGCGGCCGGGTGCTCCGGCTGCACGCCGAGAACGGGAAGCTGATCAAGGCCAAGCAGCCGCTCATCGAGATCGAGCCGCTCTGAGCGGGAGGGAGTACCGGGCAATGGAACCACGCAGCGCCAGGATCACCGGGTGGGGCTTCCACGCCCCTGAGCGGGTGCTGACGAACGCCGACTTCGAGGGCCTCGTCGAGACGTCCGACGAATGGATCCACACTCGCACGGGGATCCGGGAGCGGCGCATCGCCGGGCCGCACGACTCGACCGCGACGCTCGCTGCGGTTGCCAGTCGTCGTGCGCTTGCGGTCGCCGGGCTGGCGCCCGACGATGTCGACGCGATCCTGGTGGCGACCGTGACCGGCGACTTCCAGTTCCCCTCGACGGCCGCGCTGGTGAAGGAGGCGGTGGGTGCCTCCCGTGCCGCCGCGATGGACCTGGGTGCGGCGTGTTCGGGCTTCATCTACGCGTACACCGCGGCGCACGCGTACGTCAGGAGCGGCATGTGGCGCCACGTGCTCGTGGTCGGGGCCGAAGTCCTCAGCCGCTTCGTCGACTACACCGACCGCGGCACGTGCGTGCTCTTCGGTGACGGCGCGGGCGCGGTCGTCGTCTCGGCCTCCGACGAGCCGGGCGGCGGGCTTCTTGGGTTTGAGCTCACCGCCGATCCCGACGGCGCGTATCGGATCTGGGTACCTGCCGGCGGGGCGTGCCAGCCGACGACCGGCGTCAGCCTGGAGCGGCGTGGCCATGTCCTGCGCATGGACGGCCGGGAGACATATCGCTACGCGACCCGCACGATGGTGTCCTCCGCGCTCACCGCGATCGAGCGCGCCGGGCTGACGCCCGACGACATCGACCTGTTTGTGCCCCACCAGGCGAACATCCGGATCATCGAGTCAGTGGCGAAGACACTCGGCCTTCCCGAGAAGCGCGTCTTCGTGAACGTGGACCGCTACGGCAACACCTCTGCCGCGTCGGTGCCGATCGCGCTGGCTGAAGCGGTGAACTCGGGGCGCGTGCAGCCGGGCGATCGGATCGTGGCGGTGGCGTTCGGGGCCGGCTTCACCAGCGGTGCGGCGGTCATCGAGTGGACGGCCGACCCCGCCATCGGCCAGCGTGCGCTCGGCGTCGGCCCCGAGGTGTCGCTCCATCGCGCCGCCGACTGGGTGCACGAGGACCCGACGCCCGCCGATCTGCGCCCGATCTTCGCGGCGCGTGAGCGGCAGGATGACGGCCAGGCCGAGGAGGTCTCCGCGTGATCGACCTCGCCGGCAAGGGCACACCAGATAGGGGCACGCCAGATGGGGGCACGCCAGATAGACAGGCCGAGGAGGTCTCCGCGTGATCGACCTCGCTGGCAAGAGTGCCGTCGTCACCGGTGGGTCGCGCGGCATCGGTCGAGCGATCGTCCTGCGCCTGGCCGAACAGGGCGCCGACGTCGCGTTCAGCTTCCGCGAGCACCGGGCCGCCGCGGACGAGACGAAGGCAGCCGTCGAGGCGCTCGGCCGGCGCGCCGTGGCGTTCCAGGGTGACGTGGCCGACCCGGCGACGGCGGAGGGCCTGATCGCCGCCGCGCTGGACGCCTTCGGCAAGGTCGACATCCTGGTGAACAACGCCGGCGTCACGCACGACGAGCTGATCATGCGCATGAGCGTCGATGCCTGGCGCGAAGTGCTGGAGACCAACCTGTTCGGCGCGTTCTACGCGATCAAGGCGGCCATGCGCCCGATGCTCCGGGCACGACGTGGTCGGATCATCAACATCACGAGCGTTTCGGGACTCGTGGGCCAGGCCGGCCAGGCGAACTACTCGTCGGCGAAGGCCGGGCTGCTCGGCCTCACCAAGGCGACGGCGCGCGAGGTGGCGAGCCGGGGCATCACGGTGAACGCCGTGGCGCCGGGTTTCGTGCTCACCGACCTGACGCGTGACCTGCCCGACGCGCTGCAGGAGCAGATCCGTTCGGCGACCCCGCTCGGCCGCTTCGGCACGCCCGAGGAAGTAGCCGCCGCGGTCGCCTTCCTCGCCTCTGACGACGCCGGCTACATCACCGGCCAGGTGCTCGCCGTCGACGGCGGCATGGCCATGGCGTAGCAGCCGCCACCCGAAGCGGCCGCCACTCGAAGCCCGCCGAGCCAGCCGCCCCGAGCGGCCATCTGAAATAGCTGCCTCGCGCGGCCAGCCGAAGCGGCCGCTGGCGCAGGAGCGACCACCGCGCGTCATCCAGCACGGAATTGGCGAGGCCGTCACCCGAGCCAGCCGTCACCCCAAGCAGCCGCCTGAAGCGGCCACCCGACGTCCGCTCCAGGCGCGC
>JBJKRK010000059.1:0-3509 GCA_046704705.1 Candidatus Limnocylindrales bacterium
TCCGAGGTTCGCGCTCAGGCGTCGGTGGCCGCCTCCAGCCCCACCTCGCCCGTTTCCAGGCTGCGGGCCGCGATCGCGTCCACCCGGTGGTCCTGGTTCCGGCGCAGCCCGCGGATGTTCCGCCGCGCCCGCCGGTAGGCCATGGGCACGAAGATCCGCGCCATGTCCACGTGCGGCCTGGCGGCGTCGGTGTCCGGGCCGCCGGCGCGCTCGATCTCCCACGTCACGCGCGACAGCACGGCGGTGGCGAAGTAGATGTCGATCGCCGCGTTGGCCATCCGCTCCTGGAGGTACTGCCGGTCGATCACGCCCTTGCCGTGCTTCACGATCACCGCCTCGACGGCCAGCGCGAGGTTGTGCACCAGCTCGGCCACCAGATCGGCCTCCTCCTGCAGGGCCGGGTGGACCTTCGTGAAGCTGGGCTTGGTGACCTGGCGCTTGGCGCGGTCGGAGAGATAGTGGCTGATCGCGCCCAGCGAATGGAGCGGATCCCGGAACGCCTTGCCCATCGTCTTGAGGCGCTCGCCGGGCTGCTGCAGCCCCATCAGGGCGATCAGCGCCCGCAGGATCTCGTTGGTGCCCTCGAAGATCAGGTTGATGCGCGAATCGCGCACTGCCTGCTCGTAGGGGAACTCCTTGGAGTAGCCGATCCCGCCGGCGATCTGCATCGCGTCGTTCGAGGCGCGGAACGCCAGCTCGCTCGCGTAGATCTTGCACGCCGCGGTCTCGAGCGAGAAGTCGATCCCGCCGCGGTCCATCATCCCGCTGGCCAGCTGGACGGCCGAGTCGGCCGCGTACGTCTCCACCGCGTCGGTGGCGATCTTCTTGCGGATCAGCTCGAACGAGCCGATGGACTTGCCGAACTGCTGCCGCTCGTTGGCGTACTTGATCGCCTCGCGCATGATGCGCCGCGCCCCGCGCGCCGAGCCGGCGGCGAGACCCAGGCGCCCGGAGTTCAGCACCTCCAGCGCGACGTGGAACCCCTGCCCGACGTCGCCCAGGCGGTCCTCCACCGGCACCTTCACGTTCTCGAAGAACACGCCGCGGGTGTCGCTCGCCTTGATGCCCATCTTCTCTTCGAGCTTGCCCAGGCGCACGCCCGGCGCGTGGGCGTCCACGATGAACGCCGTCACGCGCAGCTTCTGCTTGCCGTCGATCTCCACCGGGACCTTGGCGAACACCGTGAAGATGTCGGCGAAGCCGGCGTTCGAGATCCACATCTTCTGGCCGTTGAGCACGTAGTGCGTGCCGTCGGCCGCGAGTTCGGCGTGCGACTTCATGGCCTGGGCGTCGGAGCCCGAGCCCGGCTCGGTGAGGCAGAACCCGGCGATCATCTCGCCGGTGGCGCACTTCGGCAGGTACTTCTGCTTCTGCGCCTCGGTGCCGAACAGCACGATCCCCTTGCAGCCGATCGACTGGTGGGCGCCGAAGTACACGGCCAGCGCCGGGTCGGTGCCGCCCACCTCGCCGAAGATGCGCGTGTACACCTTGGCCGAGGCGCCGAAGCCCCCGTACGCCTCGGGGATGCTCACCCCCATCAGCCCCAGCTCGTGCAGCCCCTGTCGCACCTCGTCGGGGAACCGCGCGTCGTGGTCGATCTTATGAGAATCGATATGGTCGGCGGCGAACGCCCGGAAGGCGTCGAGCACCGCGGCCAGCGATTCCTTCTCGTCGGCCGACAGCGCCGGGAACGGGAAGACGAGGTCCTCGAGGACCTCGCCGAGGAAGATGCCGCGGATGAACGACGGGTTGACGTCGGGCGCGGCCAGATGCGTATCGGACGTCTTGCCGGCGGCGCTAGCCGTGGTGGCGGTCATGCGTGTACCCCCTCGAATGTGCGTGCGTCGTCCCGTGAAGGATGCGTCGGAACCCGGGAAGAAAGCAATTCGGATGTTCCCCCGCCTCGGGGCGGGCCTTTCACCGACACGCTCTGGTGCCCATCCGCCGCCGGCGCTTACCTTTCCGGCGTTCCCCCCCGCCGCGACGCCGCCCGCAGGACCCATCCTCCAGCCCGCAGCCCACCGCCAGATGCGGTTTTTCGGACGCCGGTGCGCGATGCTCTCCCTCGCGCTCTGCCTCGTCGTCCCGCGATCCGGCCGCGCCCAACGCGTCCGGGGGGTCGAGCGCGTGCCCGCGCCGCCGATGGGCATGCAGCTGCCCGTGCACGACGCCTGGCCGCAGCGCGATCTGTATCCCGGCGCCCGCTTCAACGCGGCCGTGCAATCGGCCGACGGGTATCTCTGGCTCGCCACGACCAAGGGCCTCCTGCGATTCGACGGCGCGCGCGCCGTGCAGATGACGCCCCCCTTCCTCGACTCGGCGCGCACCCCCCAGGTGCTCACCGTCGTCCGGGGCCGCGACGGCGCGCTGTGGGCGGGCACCGCGGCCGCCGGCGTGTTCCGCATGGCGAACGGCGCCATCACCCGGTGGACCACGGCGCAGGGATTGCCCAGCGACGAAGTCCACGCCGTGTACGAGGACGCGAGGCACCGCGTCTGGATCGGCACCCAGGGCGGGCTGTGCCGCATCGACGGGCCGCGTTGCACGCCCGTCGGGCCGAGCGGCATCTCCGTCCTCGGACTCGGCGCCGACTGGAACGGCCAGCTGCTCGTCGGCAGCTACGGGCTGTTCCGGCTGCAGGGCGACTCGCTGTCGCAGATTCCGGGCCTCCCGCCGGTGGTGTATCGCGTCACCCACATCGCGACGGATTCCGAAGGCGTCGTCTGGGTCTCCACGGTATCCGGCCTCGTGCGCCTCTCCCGCCCCACCACGCCGGGTGGACCGGCCACGCTCCGCATCTTCACGACGGCCGACGGCCTGCCCTCCAACTACGTGTTCTCGACGCTGTCGGGACCGGGCGACCAGCTCTGGGTCGCGACGCTGAGCAACGGCATCGCCCTGCGCCGCGGCGGCCGGTTCCTGATCATCGGCGAGCGGCAGGGACTGACCGACAGCCGCGTCAACGATCTGATGCGCGACCGGGACGGCGACGTGTGGGCCTCGACGAGCGGCGGCCTGGACCGGTTCCGCACCCGGGCCATCGCGACGTACACGCCCGACGACGGGCTCCCCGATCCGCTCGTCTGGAGCGTGGCCGGCACCCCCGACGGCACGGTGTGGCTGGCCACCAACGCCGGCGGCCTCACGCGCTTCGCGCGCGACACGTTCACGACGTGGCGCAATTCGCCGGCCATCGCGCAGAGCCGGATCAGCGTGATCGCGCCGCTGGCCGACGGCACCGTGTGGCTGGGGGTGCGGCCGAACCTCGTGCTGCGGTTCCGCGGCGGACGGTTCGAGGACTGGTCGCACCGTCCGGGCGGTCCGCGCGGCCTGGTGCGCGCGATTCTCCCGTTGCCGGGCGGCGACGTCTACTTCGGCGCCACCGACGGATTGTTCCGCCTGCACGACGGCGCCTTCGCCGCGGTGCCGCTGCCCGGCGACAGCGCGGCGCGCGTGATCCGGGTGCTGGCGCGCGCCCGCGACGGCAGCGTCTGGGCGGGCGGCAGCTC
>JBJKRK010000060.1:0-14634 GCA_046704705.1 Candidatus Limnocylindrales bacterium
CCACCAGCCGCCGAGCGACGGCTGGTGGCGCGGCCAGCGTGCGCGCGAGGGACCGCAGATCGGCGGACAGGGCGGCGCAGGCAGGGCATGCCGCCACCAGCTGCGCGGCCGCCTGCTGCTCGGTCTGGCCGAGTTCCTCGGCGACGTAGCGCGCGATGAGGAGCTGGTCGTGGGTCGCGTGCTCGGGGGGCGCCTGACCTGGATCCCGGTCAGTCTCGTCAGTCATAACGGCCCTTCAACGCCCTCAACCCCGGAAGAGTTCCATCTTGTCCGCCAGCAACTCCCGCAGCGCGAGGCGCCCTCGGAAGATCCGGGACTTGACCGTGCCCAGCTCGACGCCGGTCATCCGGGCGATCTCGTGGTAGTCGAAGCCGGATACGTCATACAGCACGATCGCGGTCCGCTGCTCCTCCCGGAGCTGTGCCAGTGCCTCGGCGAGCGCCCGCTCGCGGGCCCTTCCCACGACGATCTGCTGTGGATCGACCGATGCGTCGGCGGGCGGCTCCCAGGTCTCATCCTCCAGCTCGGGATAGGGCTGGCTGGGCCGGCGTCGTCGGAGGCGCAGCACATCGGTGGCCGCGTTCAGCAGGATCCGCGCCAGCCAGGCACGAAACACGCCGCCCCGGAAGCTGCCGAGGTGGCGGTACGCGTGCAGGAACGCGTCCTGGACCGCATCTTCAGCTGCATCGCGGTCGGCGAGGAGCCGAAGCGCCATCGAGAAGAGGAAGTCCTGGTAGAGGGTGACGAGCACGTTGAACGCCTCGAGGTCGCCGCCGCGTGCGCGTTCGACCAGGGCAGCATCGCGCTCCCGCGGTCCATCGAGGGTTGCGACTTGTGGGTCGTCGGCGGCCACTCCCGGCGCGGCGGTTGCCGCGCTCCCAGGTGCCGGCGCGGCGGTGACGTCGCTCCGGGATATCGGCGTGGCGGCTGCGTCGCTCTCGGGAGCCGGCGTCGGGCGCCCGACGGGAGCGGGTGGCCTCGGCGCGGGCGCCGCATCCGGCGGTCTCGTCGGGTTCAACACTGGGCTCCGTCGTCCATGGGCCGATGTGGGCAGGCCTGCGCACAGTGTGGCACGCGCGGCAAGGCTCAGCGCGGCCGGATGGCCGGCACCGCGGCCACGCCGGACGGTGCCGGGCAGGCGGGAAGGGCAGCGTGGGCTGGGCCGGCGGGAAGGGCAGCGTGGGCTGGGCACACGCCGCGCCGGTCGGAGGTGTCAGCGGCCGCCGGACGTGATCGACACGTCCGGCCAGGTGAAGCCGGTCAGGCCGGCAGCCAGATCCCAGAACCGCCGCGCCCGATCCGGGTCGTGCGACTCGGCGCTCGACTCGATGGGGTGCTGCTCGCCGAAGAACTTGCCCCCCACCCCCTCGAGGGACGGGTCGACCGCCATGAACACGAACGAGTCGGTGGCGGCGTCGACAGAGGTGGCGAAGCGCATGCGCGGCAGGACGAACGTCATGAACAGCCGCATTGCCCCGTGTGTGCTGGCGGCGACAGTGGTCGGAACGAACCCTGGGCAGACCGCGTTCGCGGTGATCGGCCGGGGAAGCAGGTGCCGCTGCAGCTCGTATGTGAACCACAGTGCGGCCAGCTTGGAGTTCTTGTACGCCCGATCGGGGTCGTAGTCGTGCTCCAGCTGGGGATCGTTGAAGTCGAAGTCGACTGGTGCCCCGTGCGACCCGGGCATGTGCTGGCGCGAGCTCACCATCACGACCCTCGCCGCCGGCGCGCGTTCGAGCTTCGGCAGCAGCAGGCCTGTGAGCAGGTACGGCGCCAGCACGTTCACGGCAAGCGTCTCTTCGTTGCCGTCGACCGTGACCCGCCGGGTCGGACTCGTCTGCATCACCCCGGCGATGTGGTAGAGCACGTCGATCGGCCCGTCGCGCTGAAGCTCCGCCGCCGCGAACGCACGCACCTCTGCGAGAGACGAGAGGTCGACCGAACGCGCCTCGATCGTTGCGCCCGCGTGTCTGCGCCGGATGTCCGCAACCGCGGCCTCGGCTGCTGTCGGCGTCCTGGCGGTGAGGAGGACGCGATGGCCCGCGGCCGCGAGCTTCTCTGCGGTGACGCGGCCCAGGCCCCGCCCGCCGCCCGTGAGCAAGATCGTCTTCATCGCGCCTCACACTAGCGCGGGCACCGGGGGCCTGCAGTCGGGAATTCGCCGCTGCAAGCGAATCCGGGATTGCCGGCGTTGTACGATCGGCCGCGCGCAGCCCGCACGTGAGCGATGGTCGTCCAGTAGGTCGTCGCATCACGTGGCTGCGGGCAATCGTGCCGAAGTGGCGGAACAGGCAGACGCGACGGTCTCAAACACCGTTGAGGGCAACCTCGTGCGGGTTCGATCCCCGCCTTCGGCACCATTCTGAGCGTGATTCAGCCCCACTCGAGGCCGATTCAATCCGCTGCACCGCTGTCAAACTGGCGAAATCGCTGTCAGGTTCGCTGTCGGGCGAGGCAGTCTGATGTGGCGCGATGGTTCGATCTGCCGCCGCAAGGATGGGCGGCGGGCCTGCCAGCCGCGACTGAAGTGCCACCTCTCCGCGGCTCAGCGGCGGTGCGTCTCCTTCGGTGGCTGGAGCGAGACGCGCGTCACCCAGATCGTGTGCGTCGTGGAATCCGGGCAGAACCAGATCCACCCGGCGGCGCTGATCTCGTACTGCCATTGGGGAAGCTTCGCGTCGCCGACGACGTGCTCGTGAAGTGGCGGTTTGAGCCTGTGGATCCGGGCGGGGTTGTCGGAGCGATCGAGGGGGCGGGTGCGCAGCCGCTCACGCACGCCGTCCAGGAGCTCAGGCTCGGCCGCCTTCGCGTCCTCCCACTGGCGCTGCGCGGCCTTGCTCGCCGGGCGCAGCGTCCACTCGTGAGGCGTCGGGGCATCCTTTGACGTCGCTGGCGGTGTCGATGCCGGTGTTGCTTTCGGGACGCGCCGCGGGCTCACAACTCCACGTCATGCAGGGGCGCGGGTGAGCCGGCGAGGAGCTGCTCCCGGGCCGCCTCGTCTGCCCACGTATCGGCCGTCGCGCGCCAGTCACCGAGAAGTTGCTCCATGTTGCGCAGCGAGAGCCCTGATGCGGCCAAGAGAAGGGCGTTTGTCATCTCCGTGTAGAACTCGCGCTGTGCCTCGGGAGGTAGCACGCTCACCCAGCCGAGGTCGCCGAAACCGGCCGCCGAGCGCTCGCCCTGCATGATGGCCAGCCCCGCGCGTACGAGGTCAACGGCGATGTCCGCCACGGTGCGCTCGCGCTCGACCGCTTCGAGCGTGGCGAGAACGAGCGCGGCGCCGTCCTTGTCTCGGATCAGCGCGCCGCCGTGACGGGCGGCGTCGAGCACCTGGCGGTGTTTGCGGGCGAGATCGGTTGCCTGATAGGCGACGGTGGTGGGTGCGAGCAGCATTTGGTGTCCTCCATGCGCATGATCCTACGCAGGATCGTGCGCGTCAATGGGGTCGTTGTGGCTGGGTTGGAGAGGTTCTCAAGCCGTGCGGCTCGGGCGGCTTTGCCACGGACGCGATGCCACCTGGAATGCCACCTGCAGTCTGCAGGTGGTTGCCTCCCAGTGCCCCTGTTTGCGGCCCTCGTCGAGCACGATTCGGGCATTCAGGAGCGCGCGGAACAGGGCGACAACCTCCTCAAACACCGCTGAGGGCAACCTCGTGCGGGCTGGACCCCGCCCTCGGCACCAGCATCCACGGCGGGATTCGCGGGTGAGGCGGGTAGCCTGACCTGTTACGGCGACCTGCCCCGGGCCGCTCCCGTCGCCTCGCACCGATGCCTCCCGCGGCGCCACCAGTCCCGGCAGGTCCTCACTGTGCCGTTCGCGGCCGTTCCGCTATCCTTTTCGTATGCCCATTCCTACTAAAAGGGGGCGGTCCGCGATCCGCCTGCGCGCATGCCCGCGCCACTGCTGATCGCCGGGGCGCTCGCCGGCCTCGTGCTCGGCCTCTTCGGTGCGGGCGGCACTGTCGTCGGGCTCCCGGTCCTGCTGTATCTTGCGCAGCTCCCGCCGCATGAGGCGATCGGCTCGAACGCGCTCGGCGTGGCCGCCACGGCGCTCGCGCTCCTCGCCTGGCGCGCCTGGAAGCGCGAGGTGCGTCTGGCGGACGGCGCCCTCTTCACGCTGCCGGGGTTGCTCGGCATCGCGGTGGGCGCGCGGCTCGGGCTCGCCGTCCCGGGGCACAGCCTCGTGTTCCTTCTCGGCTTCGTCATCTTCGGGGTGGCGGGCTGGACGTTCTACCTCGCGCGCCGGGCGGCACGCCAGGACGCCGGCGCGTCGGAGCCGGCGCAGGCGGCTGACCGACCCGCCAACCGGGACACGGGGCTCGCCCCGCGGCGGCTCGCGCGCATCGGCACCACCGCCGTCGCGGTGGGGGGCACGGCGGGCTTCTTCGGGGTCGGCGGGGGCTTTCTCATCGTGCCGGGCCTCTCGTGGGCGGGGCGAATCGACCTGCGCGAGGCGGCTCGGGCGGGGCTCCTGCCGATCGCGATCTTCGCCGGGCTCATCGGCGTCGAGTACTTCCTGGGCGGCTCGGCGAGCGTCGCCGCGGCGGGGGAGATGCTCGTCGGCGGGCTCGTCGGAGGCGCAGTCGGGATCTGGCTCGGCGCACGTGCCCCGCGCCAGGTCTTCCAGCTCGCCTTTGCCGGGTTCCTCGTCCTCATCGGGTGCTCGATGTTGCTCCATTGAGGTGCCCGGCACCAGCGACGGCCGCCGCTTCCACGAGAGGGCACGGATCGTGTGCTGGCCGAACGATTGCCGGGCCTACTCCCGCACCGCCGGGTCGATGGGATACGGCGCGAGCAGCTCACCACCGAAGGCCGTCACGCGGTAGACATCCTCGAAACGCGCCCCGCCGACCCCCGGGATGGCGAGCACGGGATGGCCGACCGTGACCGTCATCCCCTCGACGAGCGGCACGCTGCGGTGCTGCGGGATGATCGTCGGCGCGGGTCGTTCCTCGAAGCGCAGCCCGAGGCCGTGCCCCAGCCCCGGAACGTGGTACTGCTCGAGACCGCGACGCGCGCAGATCTCGTGCGCCCGCCGGTCGAGCTCCGCCACCGTGACACCGGGTCGCATCGCGGCGGGAACCTCCGCGACGATCTCGGCGTACGTGGCGAGCAGCTCGGCCTGACGCGCATCGGGTGCTCCCAGCACGAACGTGCGGGCCAGGTTCGCGCAGTACCCTTCCACGCGCGGCGTCAGGTCGACGATGGCGAGTTGGCCGGGCTGCAACGGTGCCGGACTCTGGCGCCCGTGGAGCATGCACGTGTCGGCGCCGAAGTTGACGTATATCGGCGTGCTCGTGTCCTCGGCGCCTGCCCGCAACATCGCGTACAGCGCCTCGGTGGCAACCTCGTGCGCGCTGACCCCCGGGCGCAGGAGCTCCCGGGCCCGGTCCATGCCGAGGCCCGCGATGCGCTGCGCCTCCCGCATGCGCTCGATCTCGCCGGCATCCTTCACCGCGCGTAGCGGGTCCATCACCGAGTCGGACGAGACGAGCTCGATCTCGGGGTTGACGCGACGGAAGAGGTCGACGAGAAACGCCGGGGTGTCGAACCACAGCTGCATCCCCACCTTCGGCTTGCCGCTGCCGGGCGGAAGGTCCGCCAGCGCGACGAGATCGCGAAGCCTGCCCACGACATCGTGGATCTGGCCCCCGATCGAGCCATAGACGCGGATCTCGCCGTCGGGAAACGCGGCGCGCAGCTCCGGCTCCTCGGCGCTGAAGGCGATCAGCTCCGGCGGGCCCTCGACCGGGAGGATCGCCCGCGGTTGCGAGCGGTCGATGCCGAAGAGGTAGCGGTAGTCGTCGTGGTTCATCACGACGATCGCGATGAGACCCGCCTCGCGCATACGGGCCTGCACGGCCGCGATGCGGTCCCATCGGGCCCTCATGCGGGCCGGCGGGACGGTGCGCGAGCGGCTCCCCCACGGCGATGCGATGCACCAGGCACTGGGGTACTCGGGTTCCGGCCCACCCTGGCCCCGGACCCCGCCCGCTTCCCGCCCGGGCGTCGGAGACGCACCCGGCAGAGCAACGGATCTTCCGTAGCGAAGGGCTCGAGCCGGGCCACCTCGACCGCACCGCCGAGCCGCTCGAATGCCCGTTCCAGCAACCCTGCGTGCACGCCACAGACGACGTCGCGGTGCTCCCGGGCGACCTCCTCGAACGGGCAGCGCCGCAACACGATCTCGTCTCGACGAGCCGGCACCTCGGGCGCGAATCCGAGCCGATTCATCAGATCGGCAACCACGTCGATGGCGCTGTCTGCATCCAGGGGCCGGTCGTCGAGGGCAAGATCATCGGCCGCGTTCCAGCGCCGCCCCGCCTCGCGCGCGGCCCGGGCCGGATCGTCGGTTTCGGAGAGCTGATCCGCCAGCACGCTCGCAAGATGCCGGTAGCCTTCACCATCCGTGGGAGGTGCCGGCGCAGGCGCCACGGGCTGCGGCTCAGCGGCACGCACCGAGTACCTGATTCGCGGCCGACCGGCGCTGTTGCGCTTCTCGGAGCGGCGCTCGACGAAGCCCGCCGAAACGAGCAGATCGAGATGAAACCGTGTCGTGCTGGGATGGAGACCGAGCCTGGCCGCCGCCTCCTCGACCGACAGCGGGTGCTCCGCCCCGGCGAGCGCATCAAGGAGGGCCGCCCGGCTCTCGGCGACCAGGATGCGCTGCGCATGCACTTCTGCCATAGATGTCATTATAATCATGTCTATCGGCGTGGGGGAATGGTCCAACCGCGTCCCCAACGACAATCGCGTCCCGAGGAGCGTTGCAACCATGACGTCACAGGGCGCGGGGGCACCGTCGTCGGCGCGCACACCGACCGGATCCGGGGTGCCCGCCATCAAGGGGGACCGCTCGCAGGCGCTCTTGCTCGCCACGCTGGGTTTCTTCGGCGGGTTCGCTGGGGTATCGATCTTCGGCCCCCTCGTCCCGAAGTTCACCGAGTTGCTCGGCCTGAGTCCCTTCGAGGCCGGCATCCTGGCGGCGATCCCCTCCCTCACCGGATCGCTCCTGCGCATCCCGTTCGGCGCGGCGGTCGACCGGCTGGGCGGGAGGCGCCCGTTCCTCGCGTTGCTCGTCCTGACGAACGTCGGCGTGATCGGGCTCCTCGCCCTCCTTGCCGCGGCCTATCCCGACCACATGGCAGGCACGTACCCGATGCTCCTGCTGCTGGGCATCCTGATCGGCTGCGGGATCGCGGCATTCTCGGTGGGAATCGCGCAGGTCTCGTACTGGTTCCCCAAGCGAGACCAGGGCGGCGCGCTCGGTACATACGCCGGCCTGGGCAACACGAGCCCTGGGCTCTCCACGCTCGTTCTCCCGATGGCCGTTGGCTCACTCGGCATGCTCGGCGCCTACAGCATCTGGTTCGCCATCCTGCTCGCGATCACGATCGTGTACGTCGCCTTCATCAAGGACGCCCCATGGTTCCAGTTGCGCGCTCGTGGCGTCTCGGTCGAGCCGGCCCGCCTGGTCGAGCTCGGCGGCAGTGAGCTCGCGCCGAGCGGCAGCGCGGTGGCCGGGCTGCGACACGCCGCGCGGGTCCCCGCCACGTGGGCACTCGTCTTCTTCTACTTCCTTTCCTTCGGCGGTTTCCTCGCCTTCACCTCCTGGCTTCCCACGTTCTGGCACGAGATGTACGGCTCCACGCTCCGCGATGCGGGCGTGCTGGCGGCCGCGTTCTCCCTCCTGAGCGCGCTCATTCGGGTGCCCGGCGGGCTCCTCTCCGATCGCCTCTCGATCCGCCACGCGCTGGTCGGCAACTTCGCGCTGATGCTCGCCGGCACGCTCGTGCTCGCCTTCTCGAGCGTCTTCTGGGTCTCGCTCGCGGCGACCATCGCCGTCGGCCTGGGCATGGGGCTGCAGAACGCAATCGTGTTCAAGCTGCTTCCCTCGTACGTGCCCGACGCGGTGGGCGGTGCCTCGGGTTGGGTGGGCGGTCTCGGCGCGCTCGGCGGGTTCGTCATCCCCCCTGTCATGGGCTTCGTGACCGAGGCCGTGGGCGGCCCGGCGGCGTACGCCCGCGGGTTTCTCCCGTTCGCGGCACTGATCGTGCTGTCCCTTCCCGTGGTGTGGTGGCTCACGCGCTGGAGCGCCAGGCGGAGCGACGGAACCCTGACCGCGCAACTGACCAGCACCGGCCGTGGGACAGTCCGCGCGTGACCGCGGCAGGACGACGGCAGGTGGCGACCTCCGAGACCGAGCCGGCGTTCCGCGGCTCGTCGACGGCAGCCGCCGGACACGCCAGCGCGCGCCCGCGCTGGGCACCGCGCCAGCACGGGGCGTGGGCGATGCTGGCCATCCCGCTGCTGCTGGGTATCGTCGCCAGCCGCCCGAGTCCCTGGCAGCTGATCCTGATCGTGGCCGCGGTCGCCGGATACCTTGCCTCGGCCACTGCGCTCGACTGGCTCCGCTCGCGACGGGTCTCGTACGAGCGCAGGGTCCTCGTCTTCGGCCTGGTGTTCGCGGTCGCCGCGCTCGCCCTGGCCGTTGCGTTCCCGGTGTTGTTGGGGGCTGCCCTGGTCCTCGGACCCGCCGGCATCGTTCTTGCCTGGGTCGCCGCGACGGGCCACCCCAGGAGCCTGGCCGCCAGCCTCGCGCAGGTGGCGCAGGCGGTGGTGCTGGTCCCTGCCGCCGCGGTGGTGTCCGGCTCCTTCGACCCCCCGGTGGTGGCACGCGCAGCGCTCGTCGCGGCGCTGTACCTCCTCAGCTCAGTGCTCGTCGTTCGCTCGATGATCCGGGAGCGCGGCGATCGCCGTTTCTACGGCGTCTCCGTCGCGTATCACGCCGTCGCGGTGGTCGTGGAAGCGTGGCTCCTGCCCTGGGCATACGCGGCGCTCGCGGCGGCGTTCGCGGTGCGTGCCGCGGGGCTGCCGCCCCTGCAGTCGCGGCTGGCGGACGGTCCGCACCGGCTCCGGCCCATCCACCTCGGGCTGGTGGAGCTAGCCTGCGCCGTCGCGCTGGCGCTCGTCGCGATCCTGGTGCGGTTCTGATGGACCTTCCGTCGGCAGGATCGGACGTGCCCGTCTCCCGGCGCGCATCCATCGACGAGCGGAGCCGGGTCCGGTGACCGGCACCACCCTGGTCCGGCAGGCACTCGGCCGCGGCGCCATCGGTCTGCGACGGTTCGACCTGCGGCATCTGCTCCGGGTACTGGGCCCGGCCTGGATCGTCATGCTGGCCGACGTCGATGCGGCGAGCGTCATCACGGCGGCACAGGCGGGCTCCAGCTTCGGGTATGCGATGCTCCTCCCGCTCATCCTGCTGATCCCGGTCCTCTACCTCGTGCAGGAGATGACGGCGCGACTGGCGATCGTCACCGGCATGGGCCACGCGGAGCTGATCCGGGCGCGCTACGGGATGGGCTGGGCGAGTGTGGCGGTGGGCACGATGGTGGCGATCGATCTGCTGGCCTACGTCGCCGAGTTCGCCGGCATCGTGCTGGGCGCGAGCCTCCTGGGCATCCCTGCCCCGCTCGCCGTGGGTGGTGCCTTCCTCCTGCACGCCGCGATCGTGCTGACCGGGAGTTACCGACGCTTCGAGATCATGGCGCTCGTGTGCTCGCTCGGGCTCTTCGCCTTCGTCGGGCTGGCGTTCCTCGCACGCCCCGACCCGGCGGCCGTGCTGGGCGGGCTCTCCCCGGCACAGCCCTTCGGCCGCCCGGGCTACCTCGAGCTCGTGGTGGCCAACGTGGGCGCCGTGATCATGCCCTGGATGCTCTTCTACCAGCAGGCGGCCACGGTCGACAAGCGCCTGGGACCTGACGATCTGCGTGCCGCCCGCTGGGAGACGCTCCTGGGCGCGGTGGCGAGCGAGCTCTTGATGGCGGCCATCGTGGTGGCCGCTGCGGCAGTCGGAGGCAACGGGCCGGCCCGGCAGATCGTCGCGGGCGGCCTGGCGCTACCCGCCGGGCTGGCCGCTCTGGCCGAGGCAGGCGGCGGGGCCCTCATCGCGGTGGGCATGGTCGGCGCGGGGCTCCTCGCCGCGGTCGTCATCTCGCTCTCGTCCGCCTGGGCCTGGGCCGAGCTCTTCCGCTGGCCCCGCAGCCTGAACCTCTCCGTGCGCCAGGCGCCTGCCTTCTACGCGCTGTACCTCGTCGAGATCGTGCCGGCGGCGGCGGTCGCGCTCGTCGCGCAGGACCTCGTCGCGGTGGTGATCGGCGCCATGGTGCTGAACGTCGTCGTGCTGGCGATTCCGCTCACCTTCCTCATCCGCCTCTCGGGCGATCGAAGCGTGCTGGGCACGTACGTGAACTCCACCCGCCGGACGGTCCTGCTGTGGGCACTGACCGCGTGCCTGCTCGGCCTCGGGGTGTGGAGCACGCTGGGGGTGCTTGGGATCACGTAGGGCCCAGCCCGCGACGTCTGCGGGAGGATCCGACCTCGGGTGGCGTATGCTCGCGAGCGCCGCGATCGGCCGCATCGCAGTACGCCTGCCGTGACCGGAGAGCTTGGGGTGCCTGTCGCCCATGGGGCCCGTTGGCAGTCTCTTCCTGGCGGATCTGCCGTTTGCGGAGATCGACCGCATCCGACCGCACCTGCAGCGTGTCGAGCTCCGCCTGCACGAAACGGTCATCGAGCCCGATGCGCCCATCCAGTCCGTGTATCTCCCCGAGGAGGGCGTCCTGGGCCAGATCGTCACGCTCAGCGAGGGGACGGCCGTGGAGGTCGGCATGGTCGGGCGAGAGGGAGTCGCCGGGCTTGCCGCGTTCCTCGGGGCCAGCCGATCGCCCGACGAGGTGATCTGCCAGGTCCCCGGCACGTTCCTCCGCATGCGCGCCGCCGACTTCGTCGAGCAGGCGCAGCGCAACCCCGTCCTGCGGGAGCACCTGCTGCGCTACACGCAGGCGGTCCTGAGCTGGCGGGCGCAGATCGTCGCCTGCAACAGACGGCACCCGGTCGAGGCCCGCCTGGCCCGCTGGCTCCTGAAGACCCACGACCGGGTCGAGGGCGACAGCTTCCCGGTCACGCACGAAGTGCTCGCCCTGATGCTCGGTGTCCGCCGCCCGAGCGTCACGCCTGCAGCGCGCTCCCTGGGCCGCCGGGGCCTGATCGCGTACCGCCACGGCACGCTGCGCATCGTCGACCGGGCCGGCTTGGAGCAGGCGGCGTGCGAGTGCTACTCGACCATTCGCAGGGAGTTCGAGCGCCTCGGGTTCAGCCCGCCACGTTCGCGCTGACGTCGGTCAGCCAGCGTACAGAACGACCGTCGCCGCCCGGCACAGACTGGAGTCCTTGCTGAGCACGATCCTGTCGGCACGACATCCGCCCGACGGGCGTCCCTCGGAACGCGGCCACGAAGCGCCGCGCAGGGCTGGGCCTCGCGCCCTGTGCCGTCGCGCAGGGTCGGTGTTGTATCCGTTGGAGGTCACCGACCACACCATGATCCTCGTCCTCGTTCTCGTCGGTTTCGCCGTCCTCGTCTACGGTGGGCTCACCGCCTGGGACGGGAACCACCTCCGGCTGTCCTCCGTGCTCCTCTCGCTCGGCGGATGGGCGTGCATCATCTCGGCCTCGCTGCTCGTTGCCGAGCACGCGTAGTGGCCGTGCCGCGCCTGCGCGCACCCCCGGTCCGCGGGCCGCTGCCGCTCAGCCCGCCGCGGCGGCCGCCTCGAGCCGGGCGAACAGCTGTGCCGCCTCGTCGGGCGTCAGTCGGGCATCGAGGAGCGGGAGATAGACCTCCTCCTCTTTCGCAAAGTGCAACGCCACGATGGCGTGCAGCCCGTACAGGAGCTCGCGGAGCCGACGGCGCGTCTCCGGTCCGAAACCAGCCGTTCCCGACGACAGGCCGACCGCTTCGAGCTCGGCGCTCAGCCGCGCGATCTCCGCGTGGTCCCGCCGCATCGTGCCCGTCAGCTCAGGACAGCCCGTCAGCCGCTCGATCGCCGGGTAGAGTGCGGCCTCCTCGGCCCGGGCGTGCCGGAGCAGGTGGTCGTGGAGAAACGAAGCCGCCCCGCGCAGGCGCGGCGCCAGGTCGTCGGCCGAGGCGTCGCCCGCGAGGTCGCCCACTTCGCGCAAGTCGGCCACGCGGGGAAGCAGCTCGCGATGCTCGTCACGCAGGGGTTGTGTCGGCACTGTCATGGATCTGTCCTCCCGGGGGGCACGCGGAGCCGGCCTCGGAACGCGGCTGAGGAACGCGTGCACGTCACCCAGCCTGCACTGCCGACGGCGCGCGCGAAGTGACTTCCGTCGACGATCGGCACGGACACCCCCGCGTGCCACGAGCCGGCGTCCCCGGTACGATCGAATGCGTCAATGGCCGTTGATCGATACCGCATCCTGGCCGACCCGACCCGCCGGCGCGTCCTTGCCGCGGTCGCCGCCGCCGGCAACGAAGGCGCCACCGCCGGCGAGCTTTCGGCGTCGCTCGCGCTCGGGCGGTCGCTCGTGTCGTATCACCTCGCCCGCCTCCAGGCAGGGGCACTCGTCGTCGTGCGCGCCGACCCTGCCGACGGACGGCTGCGTCGCTACGTCGCACGTGTCGGACGTCCCGACACGGGTCGGACACCGACGGCGCGGGCGCGGATCGTCCGACAGCAGAGCACCCAACAGGCACTCCCGCCGTCGCGGGCGCGGGAGGCCGCCGGGCTCCCCGTGCCGAGAACCCTGCGGGCCCCACCGGCCGCACCACTCGCCCGGGCGGCTCAGGTACGCGGGCAGAGGCCGCCGTCTGCACCGTCGGGAGGCTCCGCCGCGCAGCTCTTCGACCCGGCCCTGCGCCGGCAGCTTGCACCGTATCTCCATCGGCGGACGGTTGCGACCGGAGAAGCGCTCTTCTGGCAGGGCGAACCGGCGAGCGGGATCTGGCTCGTCGAATCGGGCGCGATCCGCGTCTACACCGCTGACGCCGAGGGTCGGGAGCAGACGCTCCAGATCGTTCGGTCCGGCGAGTCGCTGAACGAGGTTCCGTTCTTCGACCGGCAGCCGGAACCCGCCACGGCGCTCGTCGTGGAGGCCGGCGTGCTTCAGCTCCTGCCGATCGAGCGGCGGGACGAGGTGCTGCGCGAGGTTCCGGCACTGGCGGCGGCTGCCGCGGCGAGCTTCGCCACCAGGCTGCGGCAGACCGTCGCGCTGGTGGAGGACCTGCGCTTCCATCAGGTCGCCGGGCGCGTGGCACGCGTGCTCCTGCAGCGCGTGGAACCCCATCCGGGTGTCGGTGCCGGGTCGGGCGCGCGCACCCTCACGCAGCGTGAGATCGCCGAGATGGCGGGCACGAGCCGCGAAGTCGTCGCGCGGGCGCTCCGTGAGCTCGAGCAACGGCGGCTGATCCGGATCGAGCGCGGCCGGATCGTGCTGCTCGATGCCGAAGGGCTGGCGGACCAGGCTTGACCGACCCGACGAAGGTCACAGCCGGGGGCGACCCGCAGCGTCAGGCTGCGTGCATGCACGTGATCGAGGCGGAGCCGGGTCCCGGCCTCCCGATGCCGACCCTGGACGAGGCGCGCTGCACGGGCTGCGGCGCGTGCGTCACGGCGTGTCCGGTGGCCGCCATCGTGTTGCTGTCGGAGCCGGCGCCAGGCGGCAGCGCGGGGCTCTGGATCGATCCCGCCACGTGCACGTTCTGCGGCGAGTGTGAGGCCGCGTGTCCCGAGCTCGCCATCGAGTGCCGCTACGAGATCGTCCTGGAAGGAGCAACCAGATGACCCCCGACCCCCGTGCAGCCAGCACCAGCGGAGCCGCCACTCGCGAGATCCGGGCCGCGGACATCGATCCGCGAGTCCGCCACCAGACGATCCTCGCGGCGATCGACGCGCTCACGCCGGGCGAGACACTGCGCCTGCGCGTCGACCATGACCCCAAGCCGCTCTACTACATGCTGCAGGCTGAGCGGGGTGGGCTGATCGACTGGAGCCCCGAGCACCAGGGACCCGACGAGTGGGTGATCCTGCTCGGACGGACGGCGGCGTAGCGGGTGGCGTACGGCCGACCGAGGTGCAGGCCCGGCCGCAGCGGCCAGATACGCGCGCGGGCCTGCCGCTCCGGGACACCGCTGTTCCGGTCGCCCGGGACGGTCAACTTCCCCGAGACCGTCGGTGTCAATCGTCGTCGGCGACCACGAGCACGCTGCGCGGCGGCGCGCTGAGCGCAGGCAGCGTTCGGCGGGCCGCCTCCGCGACCAGGACCCTCGGTGGAGGCGGCACATCGCTCTCGTGGTACGTCCCCGGGCCGTAGAACTGGCCGTAGCGCACCACCACCCCTCCGAACGACAGCACGGCGCGCTCGTGCTCCTCGACCGCGGCGCCCCCGTCGCCCGGGAGCTGCCAGGCAACGCTCTGCGCGATGAAGCGCACCGCGCCGGCCGCACGCGCCGCGGCCAGCAGGTTCCGGGTCCCCTCGCGGCGCATCCGGCTGTTGGCGGCGGCCATGCCGGCGATGCGCGCCGGGTCGTCGGGGAGGTCGGTGAGCTGGTGCACGACGACCTCCGGCGCGACCCACTCGACTGCCGCGCGCAACGCCGCGGCGTCGTACACGTCGCACACGACGGGCGTGACGCCGGCGGCGCGGAGGAGCGCGGCCCCGCGCTCGGAGCGCGTCGTCCCGGCCACGTCGTGTGCCCCTGGCACCAGCAGCGGGTCGAGCGCCCCACCGCTAAAGCCCCTCGCGCCCCCCACCCACTTAAGCAACCTCTGCCTGG
>JBJKRK010000061.1:0-7416 GCA_046704705.1 Candidatus Limnocylindrales bacterium
TCGGGGCGTCCTTTCTCACCACCACGTTGGGCGCCTCGACCCGGATGAGGTCGGGGTGCGCCGCGAGCATGCCGGCGAGCTCCTCGTCGACGAGGCGCTCCGGCGCGTTGATGAGCTTCTTCATGGCTCCTCCGCCATGTGCCCTGCGGCGCCGGCCGGAGATGCAGGCGCGGGCACCAGATGTCGCCTGCAGGGACGGAAACGTCCGCCGGCGTTGGCCGTGAGCGAGCGCCGGGGCATCGGGCCCCGTCGCCCTCCCTTTCTCGGCGGGCGGGTACCCGCCCGCCGGAACTGGTGTGGTCGATCGCTCAGTCGTGGGAGACCGGCACTACCTCTGGTTCCTCGGGGTGCTTCGCTACGAGGACGCGGTAGATCAGGTGGTGGTACACGAAGGCGGCGATCCCCGCCCCGACGAGCGGACCGATGATCGGCACCCAGAAGTAGTTGTCCACGCCCGGCAGGGCGACCTTGCCCCAGCCCGCGATGAAGGCGAAGAGGCGCGGGCCGAAGTCACGGGCGGGGTTGATCGCGTATCCCGCGTTCGCGCCGTAGGACATGCCGATCGCGGCGACGGCGAAGCCCACCAGCAGCGGGCCGATGTTCGCGGCCGGCGCGAGGTTCAGCTTGTCGACCAGGGCGAAGACGAAGAGGAGCAGGAAGAAGGTGCCGATGACCTGGTCGATGAACGGCCCCAGCAGGCCGCCGTGGTAGTAGCCCGCCGGGAAGGTGGCGAAGATGCTGAACGTGGCGGTGCTGTCGTGCGGCCCGCCGAGCGTGCCGCGGACGATCCCTGCGGCCTTCTCGTAGGCGCCGATCGCGTCGCCGTAGTCCCAGAAGACGATCCACGCGCCCACGAAGGCGCCGACGACCTGGGCGATCCAGTACGGGATGACCTTCCACCAGGGGAAGTCGCCGCGCACCGCGAACCCGAACGTGACGGCCGGGTTGATGTGCGCACCGGTGACGCCGCCCGCGACGTACACCGCCATCGCGACCGCGAGCGCCCATCCCCAGGTGATGAGCAGCCAGTCGCCCGAGGCATTGAAGATGGTGGTCGGCGTCGCGGCACGGCCCGACGAGTTGAGCGCCGCGACCGCCATGGCGACGACGCCGTCGCCGAAGGCGATGAGCACTGCCGTGCCCATGAACTCGGCGGTCATCTCGCCCCAGATGTTGTTGCCCCATCCACGCTTGGTGAACAGGCTCGACTGCACAGGTTGACCTGCCATACACGTGCCCTCCTTCGGAGGCCGGGCCATGGGGGCAGCCCGGTACCCGCGCCGCACAGCCGCGTCGAGCGCCACACCGGCGCCGCCACCTGCCGCGGCTGACGGCACCAGGGCCGTTCGGCCCCCAGACGCTCGGGCATGCGCTGTGGCCGCACGTCCACTCTACGGGCAGGTCGACCGCATTAGCGTCAAAAGAACGTCAAAACGGTCTAAACATTTCCCATCGCGCCCACCACGGCCGCGCTCGATCCGCGCCGCGCTCTCGCCCATGGCGGGGCCGAGCAGCGCCACGCCGGCCGCGCGCGTCCTGCCCGCTCGGCACGCGCACCGACACGCGCGCACCGGCGCGCGGCCGCGCACAATGCGGTCGCACCGAGCCGCCGCGTCCGTCCGGTTGTCGGCGTCGTCTGCAGGGAGATGCGATGCGAGAGCTGTACCCACCGATCGAGCCGTACCGGACCGGACACCTGCGGGTGTCGGATCTGCACGAGGTGTACTTCGAGGAGTCCGGGGCTCAGGACGGCACGCCGGTCGTCTTCGTCCACGGCGGGCCGGGCGGCGGGACGGACGCCGAGCAGCGCCGGTTCTTCGACCCACAGGCGTACCGCATCGTGCTGTTCGACCAGCGCGGGTGCGGTCGGAGTCGTCCCCATGCGAGCCTCGAGCAGAACACCACCTGGGATCTCGTCGCCGACATGGAGCGGCTGCGCGGGCACCTCGGGATCGACCGCTGGGTCGTCTTCGGCGGCTCGTGGGGCAGCACGCTCTCTCTCGCGTACGCCGAACGGCATCCCGACCGGGTGCGGGCGCTCGTGCTGCGCGGCATCTTTCTCCTGCGCCCCGCGGAGATTCACTGGTTCTACCAGGAGGGCGCGAGTCATCTGTTCCCCGACGCCTGGGAGTCGTTCCTGGCGCCGATCCCTCCCGACGAACGCGACGACCTGCTCCACGCGTACCACCGGCGCCTCGTGGGAACGGACGCGGTCATGCGTGCCGCAGCCGCGCGCGCCTGGAGTGTGTGGGAGGCCAGCACGAGCAAGCTCCGGCCCGACCCGGCGCAGATCGAGCATCTCTCGGATCCGTACGTGGCGGAGGCGTTCGCGCGCATCGAGTGCCACTACTTCGTCAACCACGGCTTCCTCGACGCGCCGGACCAGCTGCTCGACGGGATCGAGCGGATCCGGCACATCCCCGCCGCGATCGTGCAGGGCCGCTATGACGTCGTGTGCCCCATGACCACGGCCTGGGATCTGCACCGTCGCTGGCCAGAGGCGTCGTTCGAGGTCGTGCCGGATGCGGGACACTCGGCGACCGAGCCGGGCACGGTCGACCGGCTCGTCACGGCCACCGACCGGTTTCGCGGGGTCGCCTGAGCAAGGCCATCGGGGCGTCGAGCCGCCTCGCCTGCAACCCGACCGGACCTGCGCCACGATGAGGGCCGGCACGCCGCACGCCGATGGTGGGTGGTGCGCCGCGCGCGCACCCTTCAACGTGACCTGACGACCGCAGGAGACACGACCGCACATGCGTCCGATGTTCGGGTACCACATGCCGAGCTACACGTTCCCGGGGGTTCCACGGGAAGCCCTCTTCGATCACGCCGTCGGACTCGCGACCGCCGCCGAGTCGGCGGGGTTCGACTTCGTGACCGTCATGGATCACTTCTACCAGATCGGCCCGGTCGGTCCCGAGGAGGAGCCGATGCTCGAGGGATACACGGCACTCGCGGGGATCGCCGCGCGCACGAGCCGGATCCGCCTGGGCACACTGGTAACGGGAGTGACGTACCGGAACCCCGCCCTCCTCGCGAAGACTGTCACGACGCTCGATGTGGTGTCGAGGGGCCGTGCGTTCCTGGGGATCGGGGCGGCCTGGAACGAGTCGGAGCACCAGGGCTACGGTTTCCGGTTCCCCCCGATCGGCGAGCGGATGGATCGCCTGGACGAGGCGCTCACCATCTGCCGCCTGATGTTCACGCAGGAGCGCCCGAGCTTCTCCGGCCGACACTACCGGATCGAGCGCGCGCTGAACAACCCGCGCCCGATCCAGCCAGGAGGCCCGCAGATCCTCGTCGGCGGCAGCGGCGAACGGCGCACGCTGCGGCTGGTTGCCCGGCACGCCGACATGGCGCACTGGTTCGCGGCGCCCCTGGTGGATCTGCAACGCAAGATCGATGTCCTGGCACGGTACTGCGAAGAAGAAGGGCGGGATCCGGCGACCATCACGCGGACGCTCGGGGCGCCGTTCGTGCTCGTCGCGAAGGAATCGGATGCACCTGCGGCCCTCGCGCGCGTCTCGCCAGCCCGCCGCGACCGGGTGACCGCTGCCACTCCGGCGCGGGCCGCGGAACTGCTCCAGCCGTACGCCGACCTGGGCTTCCGCGGGTTCACGTTCCGCAACGCCGATTTCGCCACCCCGGAGGCGATCGGGCTGGCCGGCGAGCTCATCGGGCTCATGTCGTAGAGGCCGTGGGCTCCTGGCGCAGGGGCCGCGGGTTCCTGTCGCAGGGGCCGTAGGTTCCCGTCGCAGGGGCCGCGGGAAGACGGGCGCGGCGGAGCGCACGCTCGCGCGTGCAGACGGCATCATTACGCCATGAGCCATCCCTTCACCCTCGACGCGTTCCTGGCGCTGCCGCGCCTCTCAGACCTCGCCCTCTCTCCCGACGGACGCCGCCTGGTGGTCGCGGTCTCCCGCCCGGACGCCGAGGGGACGAAGTTCCTCACCTCCCTGTGGCAGGTCGACCCGGCCGGCGAGCGGCCGGCGAGGCGACTGACCCGCTCGGCCGTGGGCGAGTCGATGGGGGCGTTTCTCCCCGACGGCTCGCTCGCCTTCACGTCAGCGCGGCCGGATCCCGACGTCAAGCCCGATCCCAACGCCCGGACTGCGCACCCCATCACCGCCCTGTGGCTGCTCCCGCCGGACGGCGGCGAGGCGCACGTGCTGGTCGCCCCCGACGGCGGCCTGCAGGGGATCGCGACCGCCCGGAGCGCCGGCGTGGTCGGCTTCGGCGCCATGCTCCACCCCGGCTCGGACGGTCTCGCCGCTGACGCCGCGCACGAGAAGGCCCGCCGGGACGCCGGCGTGCAGGCGATCCTCTTCGAGGACTACCCGATCCGCCACTGGGACGCCTGGCTCGGCCCGCGACACCGGCGGCTCTTCTGCGCGACGCTCTCCAGTGTCTCCGATGAGCGCGTCGAGCCACGCGACGTGACGGGCGACCAGTCGAACGCCTTCGTCGAAGCCGGCATCGACCTGGCCCCCGATGGCGCGACGCTGTACGCGACGCGCCGGGACTTCGACGCGACGCCCGTGATCCGCGAGCCCGTGGTGGCGATCGACGTCACGGGCGGGACGGTGCGCCAGCTGACGAGTGGCGACGCCTGGTATCACGAGCCGAAGGCGTCGCCGGATGGCCGCTGGGTCGTCTGCCTGCGCGAGCGGATGGCGGCCGACGAGCCCGCCGACGGAACGCTCTGGCTCATCGACCTCGCGACAGGCGAGGAGCGCGACCTGACTCCCGCCCTCGACCTCTGGCCCGCCTCCGCGGTCTGGCTCCCGGACTCGAGCGGCGTCCTCTTCACGGCCGACGAGCACGGCCACCACCCCGCCTTCCGCGTCGATCTCGCCGACGGCAGGGTCACGCGGCTGACCGGCTCGGGCGCCCTGGACTGCCTCTGCCCGGCGCCCGACGGGCGCACGGTGTACGCGCTGCGCTCGACGCCCGATAGCCCGCCGAGGATCGTCCGCTTCGCCGCCGACATCCCCGACCAGCAGCCCGAGGAGCTCGCGAGCTCGGTCCCCGAGCCGCCGATCGACCCGCCGGGGGTCGTGGAGCGGCTGACCGCCACGGCCGATGACGGCACGCCCATCGAGTCGTGGCTGATCCGGCCGCGCGATGCGTCCGCCGATCGTCCCGCCCCGCTCCTCGTGTGGGCCCACGGCGGGCCGCTCGGATCGTGGGAGGGCTGGCACTGGCGCTGGAACCCCAACCTCCTGGTCGAGCGCGGCTACGCCGTGCTCCTGCCCGACCCCGCCCTCTCCACCGGGTACGGGCGGGCAATGGTGGCACGCGGCTGGGGCGGCTGGGGCGAGGCGCCCTACACCGACATCATGCGCGCCGCCGACGCGGCCCTCGCGCGCCCGGAGCTGGACGCTACCCGAACGGCGCTGATGGGCGGCAGCTACGGCGGCTACATGGCGAACTGGGTCGCCGGCCACACGGATCGCTTCCGCGCAATCGTGACCCACGCGTCGCTCTGGGAGCTGCGCGGTTTCCACGGCACGACCGACACGGGCGTGTTCTGGGAGCACGAGATGGGCGACCCGTATCGCGAGCCGGAGCGGTACCTGCGCCAGTCGCCCGCGGAGCACCTGGCGGCGATCCGCACGCCGATGCTCGTGGTGCACGGCGAGCAGGACTTCCGTGTCCCGCTCAGCGAGGCGCTGCGGCTCTGGACCGACCTGCGCCGCCACAGCGTGCCGGCGCGCTTCCTGTACTTCCCGGACGAGAACCACTGGGTCCTGAAGCCCCAGAACGCGCGCATCTGGTACGAGACGGTGTTCGCCTTCCTCGGGGAGTACGTCCTCGACGAGAGCTGGACGCGCCCGACGCTCCTGTGACCCTCCCCGGGCGCCCTTCCGGCGTCCGGTAGTCTTCAGAGCTGATGGACGTCTTCGTCGCCGGGGCGGTCTTCGTCCTCGTCTACGCCGCCATCGCCACCGAGCGCGTCGACCGCACCCTGGTCGCGCTGCTGGGCGGGCTGCTGGTCGTGGCATTGGGCATCCTGCCCCAGGAGCAAGCCTTTGCCGCGATCGATCTCAACGTCATCTTCCTGCTCGCCGGTATGATGGTGATCGCCGGGGCACTCGGTCGGACCGGGTTCTTCGAGTGGCTGGCGATCCGGGCGCTCCGGCTCTCGCGCGGCGAGCCGTTTCGGCTGCTGATCGCGCTCGCGCTGCTCACGGCGGTGCTCTCCGCCTTCCTCGACAACGTCACCACCGTGGTCCTGATCGCGCCCGTCACCCTGTCGATCGCAGCGACGCTGGAGATCTCTCCCTACCCGTACCTCATCAGCCAGATCCTCGCCTCCAACATCGGCGGGACCGGCACGCTGATCGGCGATCCTCCGAACATCCTGATCGGTTCCGCGGCGCACCTCGACTTCGCCGCCTTCCTCGCCAACCTCGGGCCCGTGGTGCTGCTCGTCCTGCTCGCCTTCATCGTGACGATGCGCGTCGCCTTCCGCGGCGCGCTGCAGCTGCCGGACGAGCGGCGGGAGGCGATCCTCGAGTTGCGGGCGGAGGAGGCCCTGCGGGATCGCCGGCTGCTCGGCCGCGCGCTGGTCGTCGCCGCGCTCACGATCGTCGCGTTCCTGTTCCACTCGATCATCGGCCTCGAGCCCGGCACGATCGCGCTCCTGGGGGCGACCGTGCTCATGCTCGTGGGTGGCCTCGACCCCCACGAGACGCTCCGCGAGGTCGAGTGGTCGACGCTCTTCTTCTTCGTCGGGCTCTTCATCCTGGTCCAGTCGATCGTGAGCGTCGGCATCGTGGGCGGCGTGGCCGATGCGCTCGCCCGCGCCGCCGGCGGCCACCTGGGCGTGACGGCGCTCGTGCTCCTCTGGCTCTCGGCGATCGCGTCGGCCGTCGTCGACAACATCCCGTACACGGCCAGCGCGATTCCGGTGGTCGAGCGACTCATCCAGGACGGCCTGGCGGGACCGCCGCTCTGGTGGTCGCTCGCACTCGGTGCGTGCCTGGGCGGCAACCTCACCATCGTGGGCGCCTCGGCCAACGTCGTCATGGCGAACATCGCGGCGCGTTCCGGGTACCCGATCCGCTTCGGGCAGTTCCTCCGCTACGGCGTCGTGGTCGTCGTGGAGTCCCTGGTGATCTCCAGCCTGTACCTCTGGGTCCGCTACCTCGCCTGAGCGCCGGGCGCACCGCCGCCTTGCGGGCCTGCTCGGCCGGGGAAGCGGCAGGTCGCCGGGGCTGGCGGCGGTCACGGGCGCAGCCATCGCGCACGTGCAGCGCTCCCGTGCGGCGCTCCCGTGCGGCGCTCCCGTGCGACGCTCCCGCGCACCGCCGCCGCGCCCGCTTGGCGAGCTCGCGCGAACGTGCGACGATGCGCGACGATGCGTCCCCGGACCGTGCCGAGCGTCGTGCTCGGTGCCCTCCTCCTGTGCGT
>JBJKRK010000062.1:0-8931 GCA_046704705.1 Candidatus Limnocylindrales bacterium
CTGCTGTTTCGGCTCAAGGCGCAAGGGCCCGCCACGATGAGCCACATCGCGCAGTGGCTGGAGGTCAGCCTCGCCACCGCGACGGGCTTCGTGGAGCGCATCGAGCGCCACGGGCTGGTCGAGCGGCGGCACCGCCTCGATGACCGGCGTGTGGTGGAGTGCTGCCTCACCGAGCGCGGTGAGCGCCTGATGCGTGAGATCGAGGACATGCGTCTCGAGTCGATCCGCCGCACGCTCGCCATCCTCGCTCCAGCCGAGCTGGCCGAGCTCGAACGGCTCCTCGGGCTGATCGTCGAACGAACGCAGGAGAACCTTCCGTGAATCGCATCCCATCGCGTCTCCGTCGGCCCGGGAGGGCTGACGCGCCGGCGTCAGCCCTGGGCGAGGCAGTCGCCCTCCCTGACGAGCGCAGCGTGCCCGGGGCGCCACGGCCCGCAGACGTTCCCGAAGTCCGGATCGACCGGCGGGCCCAGTTCGCCACGCTCGGCGCGGTCATGCTCGGCATGCTCCTGAGCTCGCTCGACCAGACGATCGTCGGCACGGCGTTGCCCAAGATCGTGGGGGAGCTCAACGGGCTCGACCGGTACAGCTGGGTGGTGACGGGCTATCTCGTCGCCTCCACCGCCGGCATCCCCATCTTCGGCAAGCTCAGCGACATCTTCGGACGCAAGTGGCTGTTCCTGGGCGGCATCGGCCTCTTCCTGGCAGGCTCGATGCTGTCCGGGCTCAGCCAGTCGATGGACCAGCTCATCCTGTTCCGGGCGCTGCAGGGCGTCGGCGCGGGGGCGATGATGCCGATCGCCCAGGCCATCATCGGTGACATCTTCACCCCGGCCGAACGGGGCAAGTATCAGGGGCTCCTCATGGCGGTCTTCGGCCTGGCCACGATCGTCGGCCCGACCGTCGGCGGCTACATCACCGACAACCTCTCCTGGCGCTGGGTGTTCTACGTCAACGTGCCCTTCGCCATCGCGGCGATGGCGGTCGTCCTCGCCGTCCTCCCCAGCCACACCGCGCTCCACAAGCGCACCACGATCGACTGGCTCGGCTCGGGGGCGCTGATCGCGTCGGTGGTGCCGCTCCTCATCGCCCTCTCCTGGGGCGGCACGACGTACCCCTGGCTGAGCCCCGAGATCGTCGGCCTGCTGGGGGCTGCGGTGCTCTTCGGGATCGCCTTCCTCGTCATCGAGGCGCGCGCCCCAGAGGCGACGATCCCGCTCGACCTCTTCCGCAACCGCATCTTCGCCGCCTCGGCGATCATCACGTTCCTGACGAGCATGGGCATGTTCGGGGCGATCCTGTACGTGCCGCTCTTCGTGCAGGCCGCGCTCGGGCAGACCGCCACGAACAGCGGCGTGATCCTCGAGCCGATGATGATCGGCGTGATCGTGGTGAGCATCATCAGCGGCTGGCTCCTCAGCCGCACCGGCCGGTACAAGGTGCTCGCCATCGTCGGCACGGCCGTCATCACCCTGGGCATGTACCTCCTGGGTCAGATGACTGCGGCCACCGACAACGCCACGCTCGTGCGCAACATGATCGTGCTGGGCGTGGGTCTCGGCACCTCGATGGCGCTCTTCACGATCATCGTCCAGAACGCCTTCCCCATCGAGCGCCTCGGCGTTGTCACCGCGGCGCTCGCCTTCTTCCGCTCGATCGGCGGGGCGGTCGGCGTGGCGCTCCTCGGGTCGGTCATGACGAACCACATGACAAGCGCGCTGCAATCCGGCGTCGCCTCGCTGCCGCCCGCCGTGCAGAGCGGCGTGGGGAGCCTTGCCGGCAACCCCCAGGCGCTGCTCGATCCCTCTGCCCAGCAACAGCTCCAGGCGCAGCTCCAGGCACTCGGCCCGGGGGCGCAGCAGATCGCCCTGCAGGTCGCCGCCATGCTGCGGAACGCGGTGGCGGGCGCCGTGTCGGAGGTCTTCCTGATCGGCGCCGCGCTGACGGCGATTGCCCTCGTCGCCTCCTTCTTCCTCCAGGAGATCCCGCTGCGGACCACGATGGCTTCGGGCGGCGCCGCCACGGCCGCGCAGCTGCGGACGGCGGGCGACGCGCTGCCATGGGGCGATCCGATCCCTGTCGCCGTCGAGCATTCCGAGATCGGCCTGGACCGGGAATGAGCGGCACCGACTGACGCGCTTACCGACGCGTATCGCGAGGCGGCTGGACGGCAGTTCCGGCGGCTCGAGTACGGAACACGATCGCACGACGGCGCCAGGACGCGATTGCGCGAGCTCTCCCGCCACCGATGCTGCTCAGGCGCCCCGCACGAGCTCAACCGGCGGCGGGCGATCGTCAATGCCGCCGCCTCCTGCAGGCGATGCGCCGTCCTGCGATGCAGCCTCGGGGCTGACTGACCGCTCCGGCGCGGGCTGTGGCTCCGCGGCCGGCCGGCCGAGCCCGAGCCGGCGCACGAGGGCGGGCGTGCAGAGTGCCTCCAGGCAGGCCGAGCAGAGCTGGAGCGTGCCGATCGCCACCCAGCCGCGCTCCGCCCGGCGCTGCAGCCGCACCGACTCCGCGTCCGGCGCGTTGCACACCCAGCAACGCTGGCGGGCGGCCCGCAGGTACGTCTCCAGTTCCGCGCGCCGTTCGGGCCCGAGGCGCGTGAGCTGCCGCGCGATCGAGGCGACGGCGAGATCCTGCGTCGGCGCACCGGCGGCGACACGCTTGGAGGTCCGTCTGGCGAGATTCATGTGCCACGCGCCTCGATCACCACACCGGCGCTCCCCGGGACGATCCGGAGGGGGAGGGGCCATCAGCCTGCTGCCGAGAACTTCTGCCCTTCGTGCGTCGTTCGCAACGGGCTGCGGTTCGGACCCTTCGCCTGTGTCGATTGTGCCCTGCAGCGCGGCGCGGTGGAAGGGCCGATGGGGGTAGTCCTTTCGTCTCACCGGGCGGCGGACGCGACGCTCCAGGGGATCGTGCACGGGCTGCCAATCGAAGCGGCCACCAGCTCCGGCAGGTCCCCGGCGTAGGGCACCCGCGGCCGACGGTCCAAGCGCACAGCGGCGACGCGCGCGACCGGTGCCCGGCGGCCCTGCCGGTACGAATGGGCTATCGAAACCTGACCGCGACGGGGGGAGCATGCACCCGTGCCTGGGCAACTCCCAGTTGACTGGAGGCGGATCGCGGCAGGCGCCGAGCGGTTCCGCCGGCCGGTCGGGCTGGCGATCGCGGTCCTCATCCTCGTCGGGGTGTATGCGCTCGTCCGCGCCACGGGCGGCACCCCGAACCCGCTCGTCCATCTCGACTACGTCGCGATCATCGTCGCCGCGATCGCGGCGGGCTCGGTGGGTGGCGTGGCAGCCGGGCTCGCGGCGGGGCTCATGCTCGGGCCCCTCATGCCCGACAGCACTGCGGCGAGCGCGACGCTCCTCGCGCACCTCGGCTGGCTCATCCGCCTTGGCGTGTACGTCCTCGCCGGGGCGCTCGTCGCCGGGGTCTGGCAGTGGGCCAGTCGGGTCGGCCGGATCGAGGCCGCACGAGGAGAGGCGCGCCGCATGCTCGACGCCGCGTGGCGGGAGCCGACGAGTCAGGCCGCCTGCGACAGGCTCCTGGCCGAGCTTGCCCGCTGGCGGCCGAGCCTTCTTGCCACCCTCTACGGCATCGACCCGCCCGGTCGCGTCGAGGTGATCGCCGCCTGGGCCGCGTCGTCGGCCGTGCGCGCGGCCCGGGAACTGACGCCGGACCAGGGCTCTCTCGTGGCTGCAGCGAGCGGGCTGCCGCGCCGTCGGCCGCTCGATCCAGCGCGCGCGGCGGCGTACGGCGCATACGGCGCTCGGAGCGAGACGATCGTCCCGCTCGGGCTCGACGGCCGTCCGGTCGGGACGCTCCGGCTCGTGGGCACCGACGAGGCGCAGCCCCTCGACGAGGACGAGCTGCACGGGCTGCTGGAGCTGGCCAGCGGCGGAGCGGCGCTCGTCGAACGTGCGCTGCACGATGAGCAGGCCGCGACGCGCCATGCGGGCGACCTCGTTCGAGGGGTGCTCGAACACCCCGAAACGCTTGCGCCCGTCTTCCAGCCGATCCTCTCGCTCGAAGGTGGCGCGGTTGCAGGGTATGAGGCGCTCGCCCGGTTCGCCACCGAGCCAGCCGAGCCCCCGGACCGCTGGTTCGCCCGCGCCGCGGACGCCGGCCTGAGTGCCGCGCTCCAGGCGCTCGCGATCACCCGTGCGCGGGAGACGGCGACCACGGCGCGGCTCCCGGCAGGCTGCTTCCTCAGCGTGAACGTCAGCCCGACCCTCCTGGCGCACCCGCTCGTCGCGTCCGCCCTCATGGGCCCACTCGATCGGGTCGTCATCGAGCTCACCGAGGAAGAGGCGATCAGCGACTACGCGGCGCTCCGAGCGGCGATGGCGCGGTACCGGGCGCGCGGGGCGCGCTTCGCCGTCGACGACGCAGGCGCGGGCTACGCCTCGCTGCGCCACGTCACCGAGCTCCGGCCCGACTTCGTCAAGCTCGACGCGCGACTCACCGCCGGGCTCATCGACGACGAGGGACGCCAGGCGCTCGTGCGCGCGATGCAGACCTTCGCCGCCGACATCGGCGCCGTCGTCATCGCCGAGGGCGTCGAGACGCGGGAGGAGCTGGACCTGCTCGCCGCCACCGGGAAGCCCGTCCTCGCGCAAGGCTACGCGATCGCCCGGCCCGCACCCGCCTGGCCCGCAGTCGCGCCCTGCTGCGCGGCGTGGACACAGGCCCGACGCCCGCCGACCGTCACTCGCCGCAGGAGCGGAAGCGCCCCTGCCGCGCACCCCACGGCGAGCTGATCGCGGCCAGGTTGACTGCCGCTGCGCGGGAGTGGCACGTTCGCAAACGGCGAGGCGGTCAGTAGGTCACGTGTCGGCACGGCAGGCCGATTCGGGCGTTCCTGCCGTCAAAACGTGATATGCTCCCGGACCGGCGTCGATCATGGCGCCAGTAGATCACGCGGCCGCTTCGATCACTCCCTCTCCTCGGTTCTCGGCGAGAAGGTTCGCTGAGGTCCGCGGAAGAAGGAGTGTTCTTTCTTGTACGCACAGTCCGACAGGACCCTCACGTGTGCCGACTGCGGCCAGGAGTTCGTCTTCAGCGCCTCCGAGCAGCAGTTCTACGCGGACCGTCAATTCAGTGAGCCCCGCCGTTGCGCGTCGTGTCGAGCGAGCCGCAAGGCGGCGCGCGGCGATCGCTCAGGAGGTGGTTACTCCGCCGGCGGGTACTCGGGTGGTGGGCGGTCAGACGGAGGCTACGATCGCGGTCCCCGCGAGATGTTCAGCGCCACGTGCTCGAGTTGCGGCCGAGAGGCCCAGGTCCCATTCCGCCCGAGCGGAGACAAGCCCGTCTACTGCAGCGACTGCTTCCAGTCGCGCCGCCGCTCGTACTAGCTAGCCACCAGCCGGGAGGGCGAGCGAATGTCGAAGCACTCAGTGGAGGCCCGCGAGCGACGAGCCGCGCAGTCGGAGCGGATGCGCGAGATCCAGACCGCATGGATCACGCGCCTCTCCCCGGAGGTCGCCGAATCGTTCGCCCAGTCCGTGCAGATCGCCCGGGCACGCGGGCCCGAGGAACGCAGGCCGGATATGGCGCCGGGGACGCAGCCGCAGCCCCCGAGGCCCGGTCACGAGCCCCGGCCGCCCAAGGATCGGAACCAGCGACCACGGGGGCGGGGCTAGCGATGCGCAGGCGGAAGCAGACGTACCCGCCGGCCCGGACGGCGACGAGCCAGCGCGCCACGAACCGCGACTCCTCGACACCCCGGCCGACGGTCGTGGCCATCGACCTGACCGCGCTGGCGGGCGGCGGTACGTTCGCCGTCGGGGATCGGGTTCGGATCAGCGGCACCGGCCTGTACGCGGGTGAGACGGCAGTCGTGGAGGCACTTGCCCGAACGGGCATCCCGTCAGCGCTGATCCGCACCGCCGCTGGCTCCGCACGACGCGTGCGGACGATCGACCTCGAGCGGCTCCCGCCCCAGGATCGGGTGGATTGAGTTCGAAGGCGCGGCACGAGGAGATCGGAGTGGGTAACGACGAGTCCCCGGCCGCTCCGCAGGCAGGCGGCGTAGCGCGGTCGAACGCCGCGGCGCGCCCGCCCGAGGCCGAGACGGCGACCGAGGCCGAGCGGGCACCCGCACCGCACGGATCACGGGCGGCTACTCGGCACCCGGCCCCGGAGAGACGACGGCGTTACCGCCGCCGCGAGTCGGAACTGGCGGACGGTGCGAGGCTGGTCCTGAACGCCGACGGCACCCTCGTCCGCGTGGATGCCACAGGCAAGGCGGAACGAAGCTGGGCACCCGAGGATCCCGAATGGGCGCAGCTGGCACTCCGGTTCGGGTTACGCATCCAGCCCACGACGATCCCACCTCTGGGACGGTTCGGCGGAGGCACGCGGCCCCCCCGCGGCTGACGCGGCGCCCGCTTCGCCGCGAGGTATGCGCCCAGCGCCAACGGTGCCTCGCCTGCTCGCCGTGCACGATGGTTCCATCGTGGACGGACGACCGCACATGGAGGCGCCTCTCTCGCTGGGCACGCTCGAGGGCCGCGTCGTCGCCTGCCCGCTCCATGGCCGCGTCGTCGCCTGCCCGCTCCATGGCCGCGTCGTCGCCTGCCCGCTCCATGAGGGAATCCCTCGACCTCGCGACCGGCGAGACGGGTACAGTCCGCGTCCACCGGCGGGCTCGATGCGTGGACGTCCCGCACCCGCCCCGACCAGCACGTCAAGGATCCGGCGCGGCACGCTGTGTGGCTGTCACATCGGCAGCGGGCACCTCCGACGGTCGCGAGAACGTCGGGTCAGCAACGCGGGGGCGGGACTACCGGAAGGGCAGGATCTGCTGTGCGCGGCGGCGGGCCTCGTCAGGATCGAGACGAGACGGCTCGTTGTCGCCGCGCTCGATCGGAGCCTCGGCCAGAGGATCCCCCGACTCCTCGACGAGACTGAACTCCGCCCAGCCACACCTCGGGCATGCCCACCCCCGGTCGGTTGCCCCCTGGGCCGCGGCGGCATCCAGCGAGGGCCAGCGTTCGTGCTCATCGAAATGGCCGCATTTGCCGCATCGTCGAACGATCATCGTCATGGCGCTCCTCCAGCTGCGAGGCGAACTGGAAGCAGAAGCCTGCGACCTGGGCCATTGCAGGAAGATCACAGGGAAGCGCGTGCCCCTAGCAGAGCCGATTGCAGTCAGGGGAAGGGCAGATGGTCCGCTGTCTGGATGACCGCGATCCGGCTCGCCATCCCCTCGAGGTTCCTCGACCAGTTGGGATCGCTCTAGACGATGTGCCTGACCTGGGTCGCGAACCCCGTCCCCACGACGAGGGCGTCGGGAGTCCGGAAGTTCTTGTCAGCGCGGAGATGCGCGGCCTCCTGGGCAGTCTGAAGATCGGCCGGGACGCACTCGAAGGTTGGGATGGGTCCGCAAGGAAGGCCAGGACGGTGTGGTGGCCCGGCGGCAAGGCCCGCAGCGGCCGGATCAGGATCTCCATGACAGTGATCATCGAGACCACGGACAGTGATCATCGAGACCACGGCCGGATTGCGGCCCGAGGCGAGCGACAATGCGTTTCGCGACTGCATCCCTATCAGGTAGATGCAGCGTCGACGACACCCGCGACGGCTGGTCCACTCGTCGTTGGCGTCGGCCGGACCCGTCCGAGCGCCGCCGGATCCCCCTCGAGCTCCAGCCCCTGGCCCCGCGCGTCTTCCAGTGCAAGGCGACCGCTCAGCACGCCGATGATCAGACGAGGCGATTCGGTTAGCACCGCATCCGGGCTGTCAGCCTGACCCGCACGAGCACGGATCCCACCGTGCGCCGTCTCGATCACCATCGGCTGATCGCCGGTGCGTAACTGGATCGTGACGGGCGGCTGCTCAGGTGTTGGATCCGCGTAGCAAAGGCGAAGCGGCAGCGTGATCCAGTTCTCACGGTCGCCTGTGGCGACGCGTCCCCTCGCACAGGGAGGAACCGACCGATGGGCAACCCCGTGCGCACTTCGAGATCGCCGGCGACGACCCGCCGGCGCTCCAGCGCTTCTACCGCGACGCGTTCGGTTGGGAGATCGTGTCGGCCGGACCCACGTATGCAATGGTGCTGCCGGGTGGCGGCATCAACGGCGGCGTGGGCAGGGCACCGGACGGAGGCGGAAGCCGAGTCACCGTCTACATCGAGGTCGATGACCTGCAGGCCACCCTCGAGCGCATCGAGGGGCTGGGCGGTCGCACGATCACCGGGCAGTTGGAGGTCCCGAACGGCCCGCGCATCGCCCTCTTCGAGGACCCTGAGGGACACTGCGTCGGCTTGACGCAGGCATCGACGATCCGCGGGAAGCTGGCAAGGATGGAGCTTCGGGAGGCGATGCGGACGGCTGCCGCCGTCCGTCGGTTCCGGCCCGACCCTGTCGACGACGAGACCTTGTACCGCGCGCTCGAGGCGGCGCGGTTCGCTCCCAGCGGCGGTAACCGTCAGGGCTGGCACGTGATCGTGGTGCGCGATCAGCAACTCCGCGCCGAGCTCAAGGAGATCTACCTGCGCAGCTGGCGGCCCTTCTACAAGCAGCGACGTGCAGCCGGCCCCAGGGCCGGGAGGGAGGGCGCCGCCGCGCAGTGGCGTGTACCGGACGAAGGCAATGTCTACGCCGAGCACATGGACGAGGTGCCGGTCCACCTGGTTGTGCTCGTCGAGCGCGCCTCGCTCGTAACCCCCTTCGCCGCGATCGAGCAGTCCAGGTTCGCGGCCGGCTCCTCGATCTACCCGTTCGCGCAGAACGTCCTGCTGGCGCTGCGCGGCGAGGGACTCGGCGCGGCGCTGACGATGCTGCTCAACAACCACGAGGAGGACGTGGCGAGACTCCTCGGCATCCCCGACACCTACGCGTTGGCCGCGCATATCGGCGTCGGGTGGCCGTCCCGGCCACATCCGACTCGGCTGCGGCGTCGGAGCGTGGAGGAGTTCAG